>JBMDXC010000001.1:0-8946 GCA_048594805.1 Candidatus Entotheonellaceae bacterium
CGAAAACCCGTCGAGTTACCTCCGTTTCGCCCACTCGATCATCCCCGAGCCGGAGTTTCTGGGGGAGTTAGTGCAGCGTACGGGCTGTGGACTCCTATGCGATGTCAATAACATCTACGTGAGCTGCTGCAACCTTGGGGGAGACCCCATGGCCTATCTCAATGCCCTGCCGGCGCCTGCTGTGGGCGAGATCCATCTCGCCGGGCATGCCGCCAATGACGCCGACGGCCAGACGATCTTGATCGATGATCATGGTGCGCCAGTCAGCGATGCGGTCTGGGCCCTCTATTACCATGCCCTGGCCCGCTTTGGCCCGGTGCCCACCCTGATCGAATGGGACACCAATATCCCGGAACTGGCTGTGCTGTGCGCTGAAGCCCACACAGCCGAGCGCTTTGTCCAGCGTGCTGAGGATGCGGGCTATGCCGGCGTTGCGTGAACTCCAATCCGCCTTTCTGCGTGCCATGTTTGTCTCTGACCAACCCCAGTTGCTAGAAACCATTGTTGGCGACGGACTGCTCCCAGCGGCCCGGCTACAGATTTATCGTCACCATGTGTTGACGTCACTGACCGACGTCTTGCAGACGACGTTCCCGGTCGTCTGTCGCCTGGTGGATGAACGGTTTTTTCGCTACGCGGCTGATGCCTACATCCGCCAGCATCCTCCCACAGCGCCGTGCCTATTCGAGTACGGCGCGCATTTTCCAGCCTTTCTGGCGGCCTTTCCGCCATGTCGCCACCTCGCATACCTGGCGGACGTGGCTCGGCTCGAATGGGCCTTGCACGTGGCCTGGCACGCTGAGATATGTGTGCCCCTCGATCCCGCCGATCTCGCTGGCCTGGCCCCGCATGACGTGGCCCAGCTCACATTTCAGTTTGATCCATCGGTCACGCTGCTGGACTCCTCCTGGCCCATTGACCAGATCTGGCGCGTGAACCAGGCGGACGAGGATGTTCATGTCCCTGTTGATCTCAATGCCGGCGGAGTGTCACTTGAGATCCGTCGGTGGGAAGATGACGTCGGCTTCCGCCGGCTCGACCCCGCCATCTTGACGTTTCGCACGACCCTGGCGGCGGGGCATGCGCTGGCCAGGGCTGCTGAAGCGGCTCTAGCAGCCAGTCAGGAGTTTGACTGCGTGACAGCCCTGCATGAGCTGCTCACTGACGGCATTATCATCGGCTTCACACGCTAATCAGCCACAAGGGAGATCAATATATGCACACCCGCATAGCCCCTACTGCGCAAACTCACAGTGCTTCTACCGTGGTGCCGGCCGGGTTCCGCGCTCGCCTTGCCACGGTCACGGACTTTCTGCAGCGCCTGCCGTTGCCGCTCATCCAGCTCTTGTTCCGCCTCGCCATCGCCGCTGTCTTTCTCAAGGGTGGTCTCGCCAAGACGGCCAACTGGATGCTCACGGTCCAGCTCTTTGCCGATGAGTACCAGGTGCCAGTGTTGTCCCCAGAGATTGCCGCGATGCTGGCCGTGACGTTCGAGTTCGGGTGTTCTGCCCTGCTCGTGCTTGGCCTGGCCACACGCCTGGCCACGCTGCCGCTCCTGGGTATGCTGGCCGTCATCCAGACGTTCGTCTATCCCAACGCCTGGTCTGATCATCTCACCTGGGGATCGATCCTCCTCTTCCTCCTCACCCGTGGTGGTGGAGCCCTCTCGCTCGATCGGCTCCTGGGATTGGAGCCGCCAAGCCTGCGCCAGGAATAAACGGCTGCCGTACGCACAACACCACTATGGATCGCAGAATCCCGAGGACTTGCTAGCGCTCTCGGCGCCGTATACGTCCCTGGGCGCGCTGAGGAAAGAGCTGGAAGGATCTTTACTGTGCTGTATACCCCGATGGCCGTATCATGTATAATACCCTCTCAACGCATAGGTACCCCAGAAGGAGGAACGAGCGATGAGTGAGGAACAGGCAGCCATTCTGCGGCCCGAGACCCTTGTAGAGGAGTTCAAGAAGAACGGTGTTACGCATATAATCACAATTCCGGACAGCGAAACCAACTACCTGTACGAATTGATGAAGGAGCAACCCTGGTTAGACATTATCCCCACGTCCCGTGAAGGCGAAACCTTCGCCATTGCGCTCGGGCTGCTGGTGGGTGGCAAAGTGCCAGTCTGCTTGATTCAAAATACTGGCATGATGGAATCCGGCGATTCCATCCGGGGCATGGCGCTGGATTCCGGTTTCCCGCTGGTCATGGTCGTCGGATACCGGGGGTGGACCCGTCATGGGGTAATAACAGACTCGGCGGCGCGCTACACGGAGCCATTCCTGAATGCCTTCCGCATCAACTACTATCTGGTCGAGTCGAATGAGGACGGGAAGCGCATTTCCACGGCCTTCGAGGAAGCCCGCGCTACAAAGCGACCGGTGGCCGTGTTGATCGGTGACGAATACCATGGTTTTAACCGCTAGTGCTGCGTACGGTCATGGTCTGACAGCAGCAAGCGACACGCATGTACGTTCACAGGAGGAGTACGATGATCTCTGCAGCGGATGTGTTCAGGGTATTTCAGACCCATCGTGGTAACGCGATTGTGATTCCTACTGGAACGTCTGGCCGCCACTGGCGGGATTTTTCTGCCAACGAGAAGCGGGACCTGACGATGGGCGGAGCCATGGGGCAAACAACCGCCGCCGCACTGGGCGTCGCCCTGGCACTCCCAAACGAGAAGGTGGTGCTGTTTGATGCCGAGGGTGCCCTGCTCATGAACCTGGGTATTCTTGCGACGACTGCTGGCAAGCAGCCCAAGAACTTCTACCACTTTTTGCTCGACAATGAGTGTTACGCTACCACAGGTGGGCAACCCGTGCCCAATGCCAAGAACATCAACTACGCCGGCATGGCCAAAGAAGCGGGCTATGCCGCTGCCTATAGCTTTGATGATCTAGAAACGTTTGGCGCCAAGGTGGGGGACATTCTGAATGAGAAGGGCCCCGTCTTTGTTGCCATCAAGGTCATCCCGGAGGTCGAGAACGAGCCCATTGGTCGCCGCCAGCGGCGCCCGATGCGCAGTCGCGCTGAGACCATTCGGGAGCTGCAGGCGGAACTGGGGATTACGACGACATACAAGTAATTGGAGGGGTTGCCGGAGTAGCCGACCCGCACGGGACCCCCTACTCTGGCGCCTTCCCCCAGAGCTCTCGCAGGCGCCGATCACGCCCACAGGTCGTGCGGTAGAACTTGTAGCGTATCGGGTTTTTGGTGGCGTAGTCCTGATGGTAGTCTTCAGCAGAGGAGAATTCCCCTGCCGGAACGATCTCGGTGACAATCTCGCCCTGAAATGGCTTATGCTGCTGTAACTTTGCCTTTGAAGCCTCGGCTAGCTGTTTTTGCTCCTCGTCATGATAGAAGATGGCGGTGCGGTACTGGCTGCCGTGGTCGCAGAACTGCCCATCCGTCTGCGTTGGGTCGATGTTATGCCAGAACACGTCGAGGAGCTTCTCATAACTCACCTGTTTTGGATCATACACCACCTGGACTGCTTCCGCATGGCCGGTACCGCCGGCTGACACGTCGTGGTAGGTTGGGTTCTTCGTGTGTCCGCCGGTGTAGCCTGAGGTGGTGGAGATCACACCGGGGAGCTTGTCAAACGGCGGCTCCATGCACCAGAAGCAGCCGCCGGCAAAGGTCGCCTTTACAGAGCCCGTGCCGCTGGCTGGCAATGGCTGTTGGGCATACGTAAGCCACGGCGCTCCCAAGAGAGCGAGTACGGCAAGAAAGCCGATAATATGTTGAACCTTGCACCTCGACATGTGTTCCTCCTTAACACTTTGCCCCACGACCCACAGCCTTATATAAGGGATTTATGGGGCAGGGGCAAGACGAATATAGGCTGTCATCGTACCAGCAAGCGGTTCTCCAGTATGAGAGATGCCGGTTGAAATGATAACGATCTATCACGCCTCAAGGAAAACGTATATGCACCACCAGGAGCTTTTTGTACTTGCACCGAGGCCAGACGTATGGTAGACACAAACCGCCAACGCATGCGGGGAGCGGGCGGCACGCCGGGAGGGCTGGGGGCCTTTTTCCTGGGCTTCATCATGGTTGTAGCAGGGGGCTATCTCCTCACCGATCAGGTGATGGTAACCAGTGGAGTCTGGCGCTGGTGGGGATACAATGCCTTTGGGCTGTCCCTGCTGCCCTTGCTACTGGGTGTCGGTCTGCTCTTTGTGAATGGACGTTCCCTCGCTGGCTGGCTCCTGACGTGGGCTGGCGCCGTGATCATTAGTGTTGGCATCCTGACACACCTGGAGATTTACTTTCGCCCCACCAGCCTGTTCAATACGTTGCTCATGCTGGTCCTCTTGGTCGGTGGTCTCGGTCTGGTCGCCCGGTCTCTACGGGCGTTGTGAGCCCATCACACAGGATAAATCATCTATGTTAGTGTTTGGCCATGTCGGATTGACCCTAGGGTTCGCGCGGGCTCTCAGCCGCGAGGTCGATGCCCGCTGGGTCGCCGTTGCCTCAATGCTGCCTGACATCATTGATAAACCGCTACGTTACTTCATAGCGCCAGCTTTCACGCAGAGCAACACGCGGACTGTAGGGCATTCGCTCACCATGATAGTCGTAGGTATGGTGGTGGTGTTCCTCCTACGCCGTAGCATCCGTGGGGCGGGGATTGTAGCCCTGGTGTTGCCCCTGCATTTGCTCCTGGATGGCATGTGGGCCACCGATCTGCGAGTGAGTCTACTCTGGCCCTGGGCCGGCAATGCATTTCCTGCCCTCGACGAAGTAGGGATGGCGGGGCTCTGGAACCACCTGGTGCGTGACCTGAGCGACCCCGTCAACCTTGCTGGCGAACTTGCAGGGATGTTGGTGCTGGGGTACCTGTGGCGATGGTGCGGTCTGTCGAGCGTGGCACGTCGGGCGCAGGTGTGGCAAAATGGCGTGTTAGCGCCAGTGCCTAGGCGCAAGAAGCTCAAGGAGGTCTGAAGGGGCAGGTTGGGATGGGGGAGAGAAGCCCTGTATGTGGCTCCACTGGCCCGCATCCCACTCTGATCCTCCCCTGTCGAGGGTGAGGAGAGCAAGGCCCCGAACACGTAACAACTCTAATCCGCAACATGCCTCTTATCCAGGGCCATTTGCCCCCCGGAGCTGTTGCAACAGGTCGTGAGCCAGTTCAGTTGACGCGGGCGGCTCACCCTGGAGCGCCCGCAGGATTTTCTCAGCACTGAGAGGGAGTTCTTTGATGCGTACTCCCACCGCGTCCTCAATGGCGTTGGCAATCGCTGCAGGGGGTCCGAAACCAGGGGGTTCTGCCACAGCGCGTGCCCCAAACGGGCCCTCGTCCGTAGGGACCTGCACCAGAATATTTTCGATGGAGGGGACATCCGCGGCCATGGGCATGAGATAGGTTGTCAGTGACGGATTCAGAATCTTGCCGTCCTTGATCACCACCTCTTCCGTGATGGCGCGGCCGATACCCTGGACAGCGCCGCCATCAATCTGCCCTTCAACGGCCATAGGGTTAATGGCCACACCGACGTCCTGGGCCTGCACGAAACGTACCACGCGTATCTTACCAGTCTCTTTGTCCACAGCGACTTCCGCGGCCTGCGTGCTAAAGATGGGTGCAAAGGGCATGGCCGAGAGCGAGGCCGTGCCCATAATTGGGCCGGATGCTGAGGTGAGGCTCATGCGCACTAACTGGCCCAGGGTATAGCCCCGCTCTGGCGTCTCTGTTACAAATACCCGCCCATTGGCACAGGTTAACATGCCAGGTTGCACGTCCAGATGCTCAGCTGCCAGGGCGATAAGTTTGTCCCTGGCATCAGCGGCCGCCATCTGTACTGCCTTGCCCTGACTGTAGATGATGCGACTGCCGCCACTGGGGCCGGTGAAGGGGGCGAGGTCGGTATCGCGCCGGGCAATGACGACATCGTTCATTTCCACGCCCAGGGTCTCTGCCGTGATCTGGGCGAAGACCGTATCAGTGCCCGAAATATCCACCGAGCCCGTCAGGAGACTCACCGTGCCGTCTTCGAGGAGGCTGACGGACGCGGTGGACGGACCACTCCCACTACGCCACTGACACATCGCCAGGCCCACGCCCGTGCCGGCCTTAGGGGCGCGGGGCCAGCCGAGGTGGCGCTTGACTGCGTCCATAGTCTCGTGCAGACCGTTGCGCGGAATGGAACCGCCTTGCAGCGCCAGATCACCCTCGTTAAAGGCATTCTGCTTGCGGAATTCCCAGGGATCGAGCCCGAGCCGACGGGCAATGATGTCGGTGTGTGACTCCACGGCGAAGGTGACGTCGGCCACCCCAGAGGCGCGGTAGGAGCCTGCCCAGATCTTATTGGTGTACACTGCGTAAGAGCGCATGCGATAGTTGGGAATGTTGTAAGGTCCAAGCGTATGGCTCACGCCAGACTGCACCCCGGCTCCGAGATGCGCCCCCATATCGAAGATGCTGATAGCCTCGCGCGCCACGATGGTGCCATCGCTTCTGACCCCCGTCTTCAAGTAGACGATAGTAGGGAGACGAAAGCCAGACAGGGTAAACGTCTCCTCCCGGGTGGCGATGAGTTTTACCGGTTTGCCGGTGTGGAGTGCGAGCAACACGGGATAGGCCTCTACACAGAGGCGCAGTTTGGCACCAAAGCCACCACCCAATTCCATAGGGATGATACGGATGCGCGACATCGGCCGCGCGATCACCTCGGCCAGTGTCGCCCGTATCTGATAGGGGGCCTGGGTCGAGGTCCAGACGTTGATCCGCCCCGAGGGATCGACATTGGCCACGCAGGCCATGGCTTCAAGGTAACCCTGGTTGATGCCCTGAGAGCGGAACGTGTCTTCAAAGATGTGGTCAGCCTGGGCAAAAGCCGCGTCGACATCACCACGGTCGGCGTTCAGGACGGTGCAGATATTGCCCCGCATATTGGGCCTATAGCCTTCGTAGGAGGGCAGATCTTCATGCACCAACGGGGCATCGGGACGCAGCGCGGCAATGGGATCAGTGACTGCCGGCAAGTCCGCATACGTCACGTCGATGAGGTCGAGCGCCTCCATGGCCGTGATCTCGTCCACGGCTGCCACGGCTGCCACAGGCTCCCCGATATAGCGCACTTTGTCGAGGGCAAAAATGCGCTTGTCCTTCACAGCCCCATTGCCAAAGCGCGCATCGGGGACATCACGCCCCGTGATCACGGCCCGTACCCCGGGCAGGCTCTGCGCCCGGGACGTATCAATATGCAGGATGCGGGCATGCGGTTTGGGGGATTTTAACACCTTGCACATGAGCATGCCGGGTAGGTAGACATCACTGGCGTATTGGGACCGCCCCGACACCTTGTCAGCGGCGTCCACCCTGGGATAGTTCTGCCCCAAGACTTTGCTGTCAGGCATCGTATTTCTCCTCGTTAAGACGCTTGCGCTTGCATGGTTTCTGCCGCCTTGAGAATCGCCTGCACCACTTTCGAGTAGCCGGTGCAGCGGCACAAATTGCCGCCGATGGCAAAACGCACCTCTTCCTCGGTAGGCCGGGGGTTCTCCATGAGCAATCCTACGCCGGACATGATCAACCCGGGTGTACAGAAGCCGCACTGCACACCCCCATACTGCACAAAGGTGGCCTGTACCGGGTGCAGCGTATTGCCCTGCCGTAGGCCCTCGACGGTCGTAATCTCCTGGTCCCGCGCGTCCAGGGCCAGCACCATGCAGGCAGTGACGGTTTTCCCGTTCATGAGCACGGTACAGGCACCACAATCGCCCTCGTCACAGCCCTTTTTCGTCCCGGTTAACTGCAGCTGATCCCGTAGCATGTCGAGCAGGGAACAGTACGGCTCCACCAGCAGCGTATAGGACTCACCGTTAATGGTCAGATGCAATGGATGTGGCATATTAGCCTCCTGGCTGAGTGTTGATCCCCCGCCAAACTGGGTACTGCGTACGGCTGGCTATCCCCGCCATATTGGCGGGGGACCGTTAGCAGTGCGCAGCACCCGTACGCAGTACTGTGCTCCTGCTTAGAAAATGGCCTCGACCGCGAGACCACGCTGCATCTGGAATGGCAAACGGGTCCCCTGAGCCATCTGCACCGCGTAGTGCAATGTCCGCTGTACGAGTGGGGCAACAACCGCGCGCCGATGCGCCGCAGTGCCCCGGATGTCGTCAATAGGAGTGGCAGTCTGCGCGGCGGCGTGCGCGGCCTGCTGCAGACGTTCGATGTCGACAGACTGTCCGCGCAGGAGGGCTTCTGCCGTGGTCGCCCGGACCACGGTCGGCGCCACGGCACCGAGCGCAATCTTGACTTCCTGGCACACACCGGGCTGTGCCGCTAAGGCGACGACAGAGGCGACGCCGACGGTGGCGATGTCCATGGTGCTGCGGGGACTGTGTTTAATGTAGAGTGCCCCGGCACGGGGTGGTGGCGGTGGCAAGCGCAGGGCTACCAGCAGCTCTGCCGGCTGCAGCGCTGTCTGCCCAGGGCCTAAGCAAAATTGTTCCAGCGGCACGAGACGCTCGCCTTCAGGGCCAGCAATGCGGCACTCCGCGCCATAGACGAGCAGAGCTGGCAAAGTATCACCGGCTGGCGAGGCGTTGCAGACATTCCCCCCCACGGTGGCGAGATTGCGGATTTGCACACCCGCAAACGCTGTCGCTGCCTGGGCCAGGGCCGGGTAGTGTTCCTGAATGAGCGGATGGCGTTCTAGCGTACGGATCGTCACCAGTGTGCCCAGGCTGAGCCCGGCCTCCGGGCTATAGCTGACCTCGTCCAATCCCGCTATTCGCTTGATATTGAGCACATATCGGGGCTTCCAGACCCCCTGGCGCCAGCGTATCAAGACGTCGGTTGCCCCGGCCACAATCCGTGCGCCTGCCTCCTGACGCATCATCTCGACGGCCTCCTGCACCGTCCGGGCTTCTCGGTATTCGAAGCGGTTCATCGTCGCTCCCCCATCTCCCGAAGGTCTCATTATT
>JBMDXC010000010.1:0-2462 GCA_048594805.1 Candidatus Entotheonellaceae bacterium
TGGCCACTCTCCCTATGTTTCTGTTTATTTCAGAACTTTACATCCTAAGACTGTCAATATAAAACTAATTTGTACCAATGCTCTTGCACGGGGAGTATGGTTTTAGTGTATTGATACTGAATTGTCACAGAAGCCTCTCACGAAAGTGTATTGACTAAAGTGGCTATTTTAGCTAATATAAAAAGTGTCGTTTCGCACCAGGGAGGATATCCGCATGACACGACGAAAGGTTACGGCGACCGAATTAAAGAACCATTTAGGAGCATATCTGGAGGCAGCGATTGTCGCCCCTGTCTTTGTCGAGAAGTCAGGGCGTGAGGTAGCTGTCCTCATGTCGCATGAGCATTATACCTACCTCCAGGCGCTGGAAGATCGATGGTGGGGCGAGCAGGCCAGGCTCGCCGAACAGCGTGGCTTTTTGGGAGTGGAGGAGACGGCGCGTGCTCTTGCAATGTTGCAGCCCCCAGAGGATGAGGACACGTGTTAAAACTCGATCTCAGTCGAGATGCCCTCGGATTCATCCGGACATTAAATCCTAAGCAATACCGGCAAGTCATTGGCACTGTATTTCGTCTTCTCCAAAACCCAGAACCCCAGGACTCCTCTGCTCTGATTGGTTATCCTTACCATCGTGTCGATATTGGCGAGTATCGTATTATCTACAACGTCGATAGAGATGTGCTCAAGGTATTCCTCATCGGCAAGCGCAATGATGACGAGGTCTATAGAACATTACGACGCCGGCGATGAGCAGACTGTAAGTGTTCCTCGTCTTACCGTGCACCAAGTCTTACCGTGCACCAACCAGCGCTTTGCCATGGACATGCGCCCGCAGAAAACGCGCCGTGTGTGAAGCCTCGGGATGGGCCATGAGGTGCCCAGGAGGGCCAGCGATGACGAGCTCTCCCCCGGCGTCACCGCCTTCTGGGCCGAGGTCGATGATATAGTCCGCCTGGCCTATGACCTCCAAGTTGTGCTCCACTACCACCACTGTATTGCCTTGATCCACCAGCGCCTGCAGGACATACAGAAGTTTCTCTATGTCCGCCAGGTGCAGCCCGGTGGTGGGCTCATCGAGGAGGTAGAGCGTGCCAGATTGTGATGACCGGTTCAGCTCATAGGCCAGTTTGATACGCTGGGCTTCCCCACCGGAGAGCGTGTTGCTCGGCTGACCTAGAGTTATATATCCTAGTCCGGCGTCATCCAGAATCTGCAGGGGGCGCCGAATACTGGCGACACCGGCAAAGAACTCGACTGCTTCAGCGACAGTGAGAGCCAGGAGGTCAGCGATGTGCCTGCCGTTATAGCGAATGTCCAGGGTTTCTTCAGTAAAACGCGTGCCGTTGCAGGTTTCACAGGGCACAAAGACATCCGGCAAAAAATTCATCTCGACTTTGCGTTGTCCTTGCCCACCGCAAGTTTCACAACGCCCGCCGGGGACATTAAACGAAAAACGACCGGGTGCATAGCCGCGCAGGCGCGCCTCTGGGATCTGGGCCAGCAAGCGCCGGATATCATCATAAAAGCCCACATACGTGGCCGGGTTGGAGCGCGGTGTCTTGCCAATGGGCGTGTGATCCACTTCCAGCACACGCCGCACGGCCTCCGCGCCCCGCAGACCATCGTGCGCTCCGACACGGCCATTGTAACCCGTCAGGTGGTGGCGCAGGGCCGGATACAGGGTATGCTTCACCAGCGTGCTTTTGCCCGAGCCCGACACGCCGGTCACAGCAATAAAGGTCCCCAGCGGGAAACTGACCTCCACATGCTTCAAGTTGTGGGCACGCGCGCCAGAGAGGGTGAGCTGGGGGCAGTCCTGCACCGAGCGCTGGCGCCCACCCTGGCGCCCATGCCAACCATTACTGACATAGCGCCCGGTGAGAGAGGCCGGGTGCTGGAGCAGTTCCTGCAGCGTCCCAGCCGCCACTACCTGTCCACCCTGTTTCCCCGCGCCAGGGCCAAGGTCGATGATGTGATCAGCCTGGCGGATGGTCTCTTCATCGTGCTCCACCACCACAATGCTATTGCCCTGGTCCTTTAAACGGTGCAGGGTGCTCAGCAACTGCGCATTATCGCGTGGGTGCAGACCAATGGTGGGCTCGTCCAGGACGTAACATACCCCACGCAGGTGTGAGCCCAGTTGTGCGGCCAGGCGGAGGCGCTGCGCTTCACCGCCCGACAGCGTATCACTGCGGCGATCCAGCGTCAGATAGCCGAGGCCCACCTCCTGCATGCACTGCAGGCGTGCCGTAATTTCCGGCAACAGTGGCTCGGCAATGGCGCGCTCGCGCGCATTGAGCGGGAGCTGCGGGATACAGGCCACGGCGGCAGCCACAGACAGGGACACCAGGTCCTCCAACGCCCGGCCAGCCAGGCGCACGGCGCGCGCCTGCGGATTCAGACGGGTGCCATGGCAGGCAGGACACGTGACCTCCCGCATGAACTGTGCAAGATAGCTTTGC
>JBMDXC010000100.1:0-2780 GCA_048594805.1 Candidatus Entotheonellaceae bacterium
GCCATGTTCTGGCAGGACCCTGAGGGCTTCATGCTCGAAGTGGTCTGCCACCGCGACCGGGGTTGAAGTGCGCAGAGTGAAGGGCTTTGCCACACCAGGCAACTGCCGATTGGACCCTTGACCTGCAAAGGCACTATGAATCAGAGCGCCTGAGATACCTGCTATGCTTGAACGCCATTACCGTCATGAGTGGAGCGACCCGGTTTACGATGCCATCTGTATTGCGTGTGGCACCGTCTATGAAGAGTCGCTTGGCGACGTGCTGCGAGCATGCAGTGCTTGTACACCGATTGTCCTGTCGTCCTTCGACCAGCATGGAGGATTCGAGCGGGACAGTTTTTTAGTACTTTGCCATGCTATTGTTGCCCCAGGCAATACAGCCCTACCGGATGAGGATGTATGGCGTCGGTGCCATTTTTGTGGGCGAAAGACGAATCTCTGGGTGAGTTCTATGTTTTCCGCACCCCACTTCTGCCCGACCTGCCTGGACAGACTACCTGCCTGGAATGCACTTTCCTATCTCACGCTCTTCTAAGTCTTTCGGGACTACCTGAAAAGAAATTGATAAAAAATATCATTGACATAAAAAAGCAATTTCTTATAAAGTTGGGGCTGTCCTCGTGAGCTTGTGATGCGCGGATGCTTCAGCCATATGAGAAGTCAGGAGGAGAAGGTGGAACCGAGGAACCAGGAGCCAGAGACTTTTGGCACGGTGCTGCGCCGCATGCGCCAGGCAAAGCGCTTGACACAGCGCGAGGTAGCCCGTGCCATTGGCATGGATTTCTCCTATTTTTCCCGTCTGGAGATGGACCGTTTCCAAAGTCTGCCAACGCGTGACACCGTCGCCAGAATTGCCGAGGCCATGCGGTGTACGGACACAGAAACGATGGAGTTGCTCGCGGCGGCTGGCCGGGTTGCGGCCGAAATGCAGGAACGCCCAGCCCTGCGCCGCCTGTATCGCACCGCCGCCCAGCTGCCTGAGGCAGTGCTGGAGGAGTTAATCACTGCTGCAGAAGAGCGACTCAAGCGGCAGGAAATGACAAAGGCTACAGGAGAACAAGGACGTGATCCCATACAACATTCCTGAGATGCTCCGCCAGGTATGCCGTCTTACCCTACCAACCTCACCCCCACCGTCACGGTTCCTGCGCCACATTGAGATTATCGATCCCCTCGCCGAGGTCTATACTGACCTCTATCACGCCTATCACGGGTTTCCCGTTCAGGCAGAAGCGCTGGAGCGTTTCCTGGAGTTTGACCTGGGCTTGCCTTATAGCTGGGAAGAGATTGTAGAGCCCGAAGGGGTACACATCCTGGCTCAACACGACCCGCACAGCGGTGCCGTGCATGCTAATACTCTGTATGCCGATCTTTTTACGGAGTCTTCCTTCCTGTTAGCCTCGGTACTGCTGCACGAGTTAGGCCATATCGTGTTGCGGCATGGCGAGATCTATGCGGAGGATGCGTTGCCGTTCTTGCCTGGACTGCGTGCGCCTAGTGTCTTCCTCCATCGTACTACCTGGGCGTGGTGGGGCATCAGTGACGAGGTGCGCAAGCGTGCCGTGAAAGTTGCCAACCTGGACCGAGGGGTACGCGATTTCCTGAAGCCTCAACGCTTCGAGCCAGACTGGGTCTACCAGCAAGCGCAGCGGTTTGCCGCCGCCTTTATGATTCCCACCAGGCGATTGCAGGAGTACCTGGCAGAGGGTTGGGACTTTACAAGTTGGCGTCCTGTCTATGAGTTAGCAGACCGGTTTGCCACTTCGTCTTCTATGATGCGCTATCGGTTGGAGCAACTGGGCTACATTAGGAGGGCTACCCGTTGCAGGGCAAGCACTACAAACCGTTCACGTTTTCACAGTTGCTCGTGGCACGGCGGCAGATGCAGGGCGACCAGCTCCTGATCCAATCACCTACCGTGCGCTGGTGCATCGCATCGCCCGTAGACGAGTTTGTCATGCATTTTGCCAACGGCATCCTGGAGTGCGGCCAGGTGCGCCTTGGAGATGTCATCTTCCGCGTGCGTGATGCCCAGGCCCTGCCTGCACCGACGTTTACCCCGACCATGCATTTCACCTGTCTGTCGCCGATCAGCGTCTCAACGCATACGGACGCAGAAGGTCTACACCCGCTGCAATACTGCCGTCTGGAAGGCAATTTCTACGAGAAGGTGGTGGAGAATCTACGCCGCAAATATACCCTGCTCACCGGCCACGACGCTCGGCATCTCAACCTGACTATGGCCTTTGACCCCGCCTACATCGCCAGGCGCAGCGGACGCATCCATAAGCTGATTCGGTACAAGGAAACCAAAATATTCGCTTATCTCGCCCCCTTCACTGTGGAGGGGGATGTCGAACTGATACGTGTGGGCTACGAGTGCGGTTTTGGGGATGGGAACTCGAAGGGGTTGGGGATGGTGGGGGTGCACACACAGGTGAAAGGGTAAGATAATGGCCAACTACAAATTCACTGGTAACCCGTTCGTCGACACAGGATTGAGTGTCCTGGTTGCCAGGGCACGCGAGTTGGGTTGGTCGGGAGACTCTCTACAGGAATTGACCCCTCACGATCTCCAGCAAGCTATTGGCGATGGCACATGGCTGGCGCAGGCGAACCGTCGCCTCAAAGCATTCAGTATGGTCGTAGGCAATAACTCGCCGCTCACGAACACGTCGAGCAACCCCAGCTTACTGAAAGCGAACCGCGGCAAACTCAATCCCAAAGACGACAAAGGCTTCCAGGAATACATCGCTATGCTGCGCGAGCTGGTCGGCGAA
>JBMDXC010000101.1:0-9625 GCA_048594805.1 Candidatus Entotheonellaceae bacterium
GGCAGCGTCACTGCTGCACTGGCGGGCCGCCTTCGCTGTGGCGACAGTATTTGTGGCAGGGGCATTTGGCTGGGTGCTCTATACCCGCCAGACTTTGGTCGAAGCCGTGGGAGGATCGGCGGGCCGGCACAACCCCGATACATCTGCTGCGGCACAGTCCGCCCAGCGCCCAGAGGCTCCAGCCGCTCCAGCCGTGCACACGAGTGTCGTAGGTATTGCCTATGTGGCCACGTTTGTCCTGTCTTTCATCTGGTCGGGCTTCGTCTCCACCGCTTTGCCGCTCTTCGGCGGAGAAGTGGTTGGCATCCCGACCTCAACGCTCGGATTGGTATTCACCGCCGGGCTACTCGTTGACCTCGTCCTCCTGTTGCCTATGGGCTGGCTCTCCGATCGGCTTGAAGGCCGTGTTGTGCTCACCCCAGCGCTGCTCCTGATGGCTGGCGCGCTTGCCTATCTGCCGCAGGCTACGAGCCTCGGGGAGTTATTTGTCGTCTCCATCTGTCTACACACCGGCTTCGCCGCCTGGGGCATGCCTTCGGCGGTCCTGGCTTTATGCACCCCTCGGGAATATCTGGTGCGTACCATGGGTATCTACCGCCTGCTTGTCGATGGGGCGGTGGTGATTGCCCCCTGGCTCGTCGGCACGCTCATCGGGCTGTATGGCTATGGCCTGCCGGCGTGGCTCACTGCCGCACTTGTCATACTTACAGCACTCCTGGTGGCACAGGGTCTACGTGCAGGGCGGCGGTGATGGACACGGAGGAGAATGGGCTCTCCTCATTGCATGCAAAATCCTACAGATAGTGTAGGGATATACCTACAGATCTCTTTGTAATAGCCAGGGCATCCCCATAAAATTCGCCCCTCTCCCTTTGTCCCCTGTTTGGCCCGCTTGTTGCAGATACTGGGAATTAGCAGCACGGTACGTAAGCGGAGAGAGCCCCATGCCGGAACTTGCCCCATATACGATGCGCCTTACCTTCCCTTCTGAGCGGGGAGAGACAGCGGTCCTCGTCGGACCTGTGGATCAAGAGGAGGAACGACTCAGTCTGCGAGACTGTTGGTGGGTCATGACCAATCGTCTCCGGCTCATTGCCGTGTTCTTTTGCGGTACAGTTCTCACCACGGCGCTGCTCCTGGTGCTCATACCCCCCACCTACACGGCGGAAGTGATGCTACTCATCGAGCGCAAACCACCACGGGTGCTGGATAGGCACGAGGCGTCGGCGGAGCTCTTCGTGCTGGATGACTATGACTTCTATAAAACGCAATATGAACTTCTGAAAAGCCGTGCACTTGCAGCCCAGGTCATCCGAGAACTCCAGCAGCACCCCCAGCACCTTAGGGGCGAGGGCAAAGGCATGCTGGAGGGGATCAAGCTCGACAGACGTTAGGCCACGGCGTAGGACCAGGGCTCCCTCGCCCCACGAGAGAAGGAGCACGGGAGCATGGTCGAAAGGAGCGCTGAGCCTGGGCCGGGATGGGATGCAGCACACGGCTACAGTACCTGCGGGAGACACGGAGATGCGATGGCTAGATGTCCGATGGCGGCGGTGTTGGAAAACAATGGTGCACCGGGTCAAAGGCATCGTGCCAGGAATCGCGGTATCCTGGTGGCTTTTGCCTGGTCTGCTGGTCCCTGGCCTGCTGGTTCTGGGGGCAAGCGCCGTCAGCCAACACCGGGTACGGCCCACTACTCCCCAGCAGCACATCGCAGCGAGGCCCGCAAGCCTCCCCCCCGTCTCTGCCGACCTCAGCCCTACTGTCTCAGCCGGGAAGGCGTATCTGGGCATTCGGGGAAAAACATTTGTCCAGGGTCAAGTGCGGGGCGTCAAAGTACTGGACGTCTTCTCAGGTTCTCCAGCGGCGCGAGCCGGCCTGCGTACCGACCGTGATCATATCCAGGGCGCTGGACACGTCATTATGGGTGTCGATGGTCAGCCCGTACGTTCTGAGGAGGATCTGGCACAGATCATGGCTCGACTCTCTGCTGGCACCCAGGTGCAATTGTTCCTGACCAATGCCATGGGCACAACATCTGAAGTCATCTCTGTGACCTTAGGGATAGCCTCTGAAAGCGCGCCAAACGCCGATGGTGCGACCATTGGTGGCTCCAGTCTCTCTGCTGCACCGGGCCACCGCAGTGCCGCGCCAGGGCCCGTACTGCCCTGGCCTGGTGCCCGTCCCGAAAGTGGTCAGAGTGACAAGCGGCTGAGCGAGGTGCCGGTGAAAACGCCGGGTGGGACAATACCTGTAGGCTGGAGCGGACAGTTGGTTAGCCCACCCCTGCAGAGGGTTGGCAGTAAGCCGGCTGACGTGAACTCGGCGCTTCTGGAGGTTTCCCCTGACTTCATCGATGCCTACCTCGATCGGCTGGAGATTACGCCTATACAAGGTACCCGGCTGGTGAAGATTGCCTTTAGCACGCCTGACGCCGAGCTGGCGGCGCGGGTGGCCAACATGCATGCGAGAACGTACCTGGAGCAAGGCATTCAGTTACGTAGCCACGCTCACGACGAGGCTCAGCATTTCCTGCGGGACAAACTGGCAGAATTAAAAGATCGGGTGGAAAAATCTGAGGCTGCCTTGCACCGCTATCGTCAGGCCAGGGGTATCATCTCCTTGGATAATCGCGACAACATTGTCGTCGATCGTTTGGCCGACTTGAACAAGCGCCTCACTGAGGCCGAGGCCGACCGCATTGGCCTGGAGGCCCAGACCCGCCTTATCCGCAAGCAGGAGTACAATGCGCTGCCGGCCGTGATCGACAATCGCCTGATCCAGACGCTCAAGATCGAACTGACCCGCCTCGAAGGGGAGCGCGCTGATCTCGCCACCAAAGTTCAGCCCGGCGATCCGATGCTGGACCAATTCCAGGCCAGAGTGAAGCAGACAAAGCGCCGCCTGCAACAAGAAATCCAACGCACAATCGCTGGCATCAAGTCCACCTACACTGCTGCCAAACAGAAGGAGGACGAGTTGCGGGTAAAGGTGGAGCAGCAAAAAGTCGTCGCCCTGGCTTTGAAGGACGCTGTGGTGGACTACGCTATCCTGTCCCGCGAGGTGGATACCAACCGCCAGCTCTACGACCGCGTGCTGTCACGCATAAAGGAGATGGAAGTAACGGCTGCACTCCGCGCCTCCAATGTCTCCGTCATCGATCAAGCTGTCCCACCAGTCAAACCAGTGCGGCCTCGGAAAGCACTGAGTCTGCTGCTCAGTGCCATGCTGGGACTGACAGGAGGCGTGGGGTTGGCCTTTGTCGTTGAGCATTACAACAATACGCTGCGGACCTCCCAAGAGGTGGAGCACTACCTGCGTTTGCCTAATCTCGGCATCATCCCGGACTTTGTGAGCAGCGCCCGGCGCAGTCCCCCGTCCGCCCAGCCGAACAGCCCTGGTGCTCGGCGCCTCAATGGCTCCACTGCCCAGGCTGGGTTTGTGCTCACCCACGATCCGTTTTCCATTACTACCGAGGCTTACCGCATGCTGCGGACTACTCTCCTGGTGGCGCCGCCCGCAACCCCTCCTAAAACGCTTCTGTTTACGAGCGGCATACATGGAGAAGGCAAGACGGTCACAGCGGTCAATACTGCTGCTATTCTGGCCCAGATGGGGGTGCGGGTATTGGTGATCGATGCGGATCTGCGTTGCTCAGCCTGCCATACAGTCCTCGGTATAGAAAACAAAGCTGGCCTGGCAGAGGTCCTCGCCGGTCGCTGGGACCCCTCTGACGTGATCCGTCCGACGGTGAGCGAGTATCTCTTTGTCCTCAGCGGCGGCGCTGTGCCCAGCAATCCGGCAGAGCTGGTAGGCTCGAAGCAGATGCGTGCCATCCTGGCCTCGCTCCAGGAGCAGTACGACTATATCCTGATCGACTCTCCACCGGTGATGTTGGCTAGTGATGCTACGCTCCTATCGATGATGGTGGATGGAGTGGTATTGGTGGCCAATGCGCAGCGGACGCCCAAGCAGGTCGTCCGCGCAGCGCGTACACGCCTGAGCTGTGCCCGGGCCAAGATTCTAGGCGTAGTGCTCAATCAGCTGCATATGCACAATCGGGAATATGCCTACTACTATCGTAAATACGCGCCAGCGGTGTGAAGCCACCCACTCGTGAAGGAGATACCATGTGTCTTATGCCAGTTGAGGCCGTGACAGCCGACCGGTGTGATGGACGGGTCTGCGGCAGCACTGATGCACTTCTCACAGGCCAACATCAATGGCAGGGGCTATGGGTGTCGGCTCCAGAGGTAGAGTTCGGCTATCTCCTCGCGAAGAAGACCTTGCAAGGTGCCATCACCACCCAGCAAAAATCGCGTCTGCAGGAACTGCGGCAGAAGTTGGGTGCGAAGGCAGAGGCCATCACCCGGCGGTTGTTCGGGTCCAGATTAGGCGAGCGCGTCACCCAGTGGATCACGACGGAGAACTGGACCGCCCTCGAGTGCCATCTCCCCCGATTACGGCGGGCCCTCCTATGGCAGGCACTGTGGCACGACCCGCTCAACCTTTTACGTTACTCAGTACCCGAAGGCACACGTCTGTGGCGACAGTGGCGCTATCCTCAGCATTATCGAACAGGGCGTTGCGTACCCCCCCACCAGCCCAGGCAGGGACGCAGCAGACTGAGACGGAGGATGGGCTTACTCCTCCTGGCACTGGTCTGTATGACCATGGGCTGTACCGGTTCCAGGCCCCCTGAGAAGGCAGCCTTCACCCGTCCACCAGCTCCTAAGAAGATGGCCGTAAGCCGGGCGGGCAGTGCTAAAGCCAAGCCAAGCGCGCCGCCACGCAGCAAAGCCAGAGCATCTGTAACAACTGTCAAACCTGAGATACCACAGCCAGCACCTCAACAGCAAGGTGAAGAACAGGAAGGACGCGTCTTTTAGCAGCAGGTCAGGGTGCGGCACCCCTTTCGACCGTACTATGAGACATTAGGAAGGCGTGCGGAGTTGGACGAGCAAATCACAGATTTCGCGCACCGCGCCCTGACCACCGGGCAGGCGAGTGACGTAGATAGCACAGGCACGGTTTGCTGGCATAGCATCAGCAACGGTGCAGGGGCAGCCGACCGCATGCAGGGTTGGGAGATCGTTCACGTCGTCACCAACATAAGCTACATGCGCCAGGGATAGGTCTAGACGTGTACATAAGGCTGCCAGCGTCGCGAGCTTATCGTTGACACCCAGGAAGACATATGCGATGCCCAGCACCCCCGCCCGCTGCTCCACAGCCGCAGAGGCATTGCCACTCACCAACGCGACTTCGATCCCAGCCTGCTGTGCGAGCTTGATGCCCTGCCCGTCCCTGACGTGGAATTTTTTGATTTCTTCTCCACGCTCGGTGTAGTACAGACTGCCATCCGTGAGTACTCCGTCGACGTCCAGGACCAGCAGCTTGACACGCGCCAGGCGCGCCCGCACGTCATCTGTCAGCTTGCACGTCATTGGAAATGCACCGGCGGGACGGCTGCCAGGGCCGCACGAATGCTCAGCACCTGCTGCAGCAGGGCTTCGAGATGCGCCAGCGGCACCATATTCGGGCCATCGCTCAGCGCTGTGTCAGGCGTCTCGTGGATTTCCATGAACAGGGCATCGACCCCCACGGCAGTGGCAGCGCGTGCCAGGTAAGGCACAAACTGTCGCTGGCCTCCTGACGTAGCCCCCTGGCCACCCGGCATCTGCACACTATGCGTGGCGTCAAACACGATAGGATAGCCAAACTCACGCATCTGCGGCAGTGAGCGGAAATCGACTACCAGCGTGTTGTAGCCAAAACTGGTGCCGCGCTCCGTCAGGAGAATGTTGTGCGCACCGCCTGCCTCCAGTTTGCCGACCACATGCTGCATATCCCAGGGGGCGAGAAACTGCCCTTTCTTCACGTTGACGGCACGACCAGTCGCCGCCGCGGCCAGCAGCAGGTCGGTTTGGCGGCAGAGAAAGGCGGGGATTTGCAGCACGTCAACCACCTCTGCCACGAGCTCAGCCTGGTAGCTTTCGTGAATGTCCGTGAGCACTGGCACACCCACTTCATCCTTGACGCGCTGCAGGATTTTCATCCCCATGTCCAGCTCCTGGCCGCGAAAGGAGGCTATGGCGGTACGGTTCGCCTTATCAAAGGACGACTTAAAAATAAAGGGCAGGTTGAGGCGCTGGCAGATCGCTGCAATCGCCTCGGCCATCTTCAAGGTAAAAGCTTCAGATTCGATGACACAGGGACCACCAATCAACGCGAGCGGATAACCTTCGCCAATGCAAAGGGTATCGGTAATGCGCGATTGTACCATGGCACATCTCCCAGATGTAGACTACTTGATCGCCCCGGCTGTGAGCCCAGGGACGTAGTAGTCCATGAAGAAAGCATAGAGCACAATGATGGGCAGCGAGCCCATGATGCATGCCGCTATCAATGAGCCCCAGGAGTAAATGTCGCCCCAAATCAGCTCCGTGACCACTCCAACGGACAGTGTCTATGGCGCATACCACACCTGGCAAAGCCATGGGCAGGACGATAGGAAACAGCGTGCCCAGCCGTCCGCACCCATCCAGGTAGGCCCACTCCACCACTTCCACCGGTACGGTGCGGAAGTAGCCCATGAGCAAGCAGGTCACAAAAGGAATGAACAAGGTCGGGTACGAGATCACCAGCGACCAGTAAGTATCACGAATATGGAAAGACTTGTCGAGGAAGTTGATCACGTTGATCCGGGCCAAAAATAGCAGTGAGGTCGGCACCAGGCAGGGCATGAATACGGCCGCCCCAAAGGCCTCCACGCCACCGCCAGGCAGAGGCGCGGTCTGTCTCCGCGGCTTCATAAATCTGCCCTGGAATAGCCACCAGGCCTGCAAAAATGGTCCCCGCAAAAAACGCCTAGCCGCGCCAGAAAAGGTATGCGTGTATAGCATGGACGCTGGCAGTGCGTCAAGGTGAGAAATAACAGGGCGAGCGAGTGTCAGGCGAGGTGCTCGCCCGTGGAACTGATAGATAGGGTGGCGTGCAAGACACCTTTTTGTTGTCGCAGATGATCGGCAAGCTGCTGGATCTGCACCGCAGGCGCCCGGATAAGGATCACTTCAGCACACAGGTTATGGTCGAGGTGCACATGGGTAGCAGCCAGGATGGAGTGATAATAGTGGTGCTGCAGCTCAACAAGTTTTTCGCTGAGTTGACGGATGTGGTGATTGTACACCAGCGTGACCGTTCCCAGCGTTTCCTGCTGAGCGCTCTGCCAGTCGTGCGCCACGAGGTGATCTCGGATCATGTCCCGCACGAATTCAGAGCGGTTGGTGTAGCCCTGCTGCTGCATTAAGCCTTCGAGCCGCTCCAAGAGCGGTTGGGGTAAGGAGAGGCTCAGTCGCACCAGGTCTGCCATACCGGCGTACTCCCCGCTCACATCTCACATGTGCGATCGCAAATATGCGATCTTCCTGGGAAGTACCAGATATCACGAATGTATGGCGGCTGTCAAGGTCTGGTAGGCGTCGTGATGTCCCACGCTGCCAGGACGCTGTCTGGCAATGTGCAGCGCTGCCACGCGATAGCCTTCAGCCAGGGTGGGGAAGTTAAAGATATGGTCAACAAAGGTGTCAACATCGCAGTGTGCCAGGAGCCCCATCTGACCGATATGGATCAATTCTGTCGCCCCATCTCCGATGATCTGTACACCCAGCAGGCGCTGGCCCTGTGGATCAGCGACCAGCTTGAGGAGGCCGTCCGTCATCCCACCAATCTGGCCACGCGCCAGTTCGGCAAAGCGGGCTCGCCCCACCCGAACCCCACCATAACGCTGCCGCGCTTCCACTTCGTTCAGGCCAACACTGGCTATCTCGGGAATAGTATAAAGTCCCATGGGGATCAACTCTGGAGGATGTCCTACTTCGAGACCTAAGGCATGATGGATCGCCCGACGCCCCTGTTCCATGGCGCATGAGGCTAAGGTTGGCGGACCAGTGATATCGCCGACAGCATAGATGTGGGATACGGCTGTGCGGCAGTAGGCATCGACTTCTAGGAGTCCAGAGGGAGTGCACGTCAGACCCGCCGCGGCGATATTGAGTCCGGCTATATTGGCAACACGCCCCAGAGTGCACAACAGCTTTTCACCGCGAATGGTGGCGCCGTTTGTCAGAGTGATCCTGACCGTCGAGATCCCGTCCCAGGCCACATTGAGGACGCACTGCTGTCCTAAAAAGCGCCGCCCCGAGCTTCGAAACTGTGCACAAAGTGCTGCGTGAGTTCAGCATCCAGAAAACCTAGCGGCCGGTCATAGCGGTCGATGATGGTGACCTGCACCCCCAGAGCGGCAAAGATCGAGGCATACTCACAGGCAATCACCCCACTCCCTAAGACCGTCAGAGAAGCCGGGAGAAACCTGAACGACAGCATCGAATCACTGTCCAGAATGTGCTCGTGATCCACAGGGACCTCCGGCGGTGTGCGCGGCCGTGAGCCAGTGGCGATCACGATAATATCCCCGGTAACGTAGCGCTGGCTCCCATCGGGGGCCAGTACGTCAAGCTCATGCGGCGACACAAAGCGCGCCTGGCCATGCCACTGCATCACACCGTTACGTTGCAGTTGCTCGCCCATAGAGCGTGCGTGCTCCTGGACAATCCGCTGCAGACGGGACATGAGATGGGCCACTTCGAGGTCTTTACGCCTCTGCACATCGAAGAACCCCGCACCGCGCTGCTGAAAACTCACGATGGACTGCGCGCTCTCGCGCAACGTCTTGCTGGCAATGGTGCCATAGTGCACGCAGGCACCCCCGACGCGCAGGTCTTGCTCAATGACCAGCACGCGTTGCCCGAGCTTTGCCCCTTGCATGGCGGCCTGATGCCCCGCGGGCCCACTCCCAAGCACTACAATGTCATAGGACTCCATGATGTGTCTCACCCTCTTGCCTCTGCACATTGTACAACAGCCTGAGGCCCGCCCAGCAGAGCTGCAATATCCTTAGGTCAGGCGGCTTGGGCAGGGTGACAAACAGATGCACTCCGCACAGGACTCGCCCCCCATGTTAGGATGCCAGAGCAGGCGGCGCCTAGTGCTCATCGGCATAATGTCGCGCGGACTTGAGGAGAATGTACCCTGGCTGGACAGAGGCCGTGCTGCGTTAGTGCGAACGATACTGACGGGCAACTAACAGGCCGTCTTCGCGCTGCACGCGTATGGCAAAGGGATAGCGGTCAATATCGACAGCTATGTCACGATCGCGTGGGTGGAAGTGGGGTTGGGAAGGGTCGCCGTATTTCTGCGCTTCCTGGCCAATGAGGACGAGTTTTTGCACTGCGTCGTGGTCAGGGCGACGCCCCTGTAGCAGGTTACGCAGGAAGAGCGCGCACTGCTCATCTTCGTCTGCACGCCATCTGGCAGCATACCCCATGGCAACAATACTCACCAGCCGGGGTGCGCTGGCCAGGATGGCGTTGACCGTCGCCGTGGCAATGACTAAAGAGCCGACATAGAGTGTCTCGGCAGCCGCCGCTGCGTTTGCTCCGACCGTGCCAGCGCGAGTCGATTGGATGAGCGTTTTCCCGGTAAAATCGGCCTGGCTGACTTCGTAGGGGGAATTGCCAAAATCAAAATCCGCCGGGCGTTTCCCATCGACCTCACCCATACACAA
>JBMDXC010000102.1:0-10379 GCA_048594805.1 Candidatus Entotheonellaceae bacterium
ACGCTGTGCCTAGTCCCAGAGCCGTAGGCGTGCCTACAGCCCAGTGCAGCATGTGACGCAAGAAGGCGCGGCGTGATCTCATCGTATAGCTCTTCCCTCACCCCTCACAAACGATTGGCACATACGTTTTCCACTGCCAGCACGACCACTAAGGTCAACAGGGCAATACTCGCCAGCTCTTTCGTGGGGAGTGCAGAGCCGGCGGCAGCTTGCCCCAGGGTCTCCTCTTCCTCAAGCACCACAGAGAGAGGGTGCAACCGCGTTTGCAACTCCGAGGCCTGGATTTTCTCAAAGCTCGACTCGGCACGCGTGCCATTGACCGCCAGAAAATCGGTACTCGCTGGCGTTGCCAGACGATAGATACCCGGTACGGTGTACGATGTATACACTGCTACTGTCAGGGCGCCGTCGCGCGCGTAGTGGGTCAGGCGTTCCTGGCCATCAGGCGTGCGCATGGTGACGGTTGTGCCGTCGTCTTCCTCCCGTCCGAGCAGGCGTGTGGCCTCTGGCATGACGCTCCCAGGACGCTGCGATGCCATTGACAAATGTGCGGCGTAGCCTACCAGACCATGGATGAAAGGCACATAGGCCGTGCGCGTCGGCAGATCGGTCCAGTCGCGATCAGCACTGGAAGCGAAGAACAGGACGCGGCCACGTCCCAGAGCCTTATCGATTAGGAGAGGACTGCCATCCTGCAACGCCAGCAGCATTCTCACCCCCGGTACCGTATTGGGTCCTTCCATGGTGACATAGCGATAGAACTTGCCGTGTTGTAACAGCGCTTCCTCTCCCACGAATGTGGCGATGGCCTCATGTGTACTATGCACCGTACCAATGGCTATCGGCTGCTCCTGCTGGCGTTGCGTGGGCTGGCCAAGCGCCAGCGGCAGCAAGAGCGTGTCGGACCGGTAAAACATGGCATTATAGCGCACTGGATCGACGCGATTGCCAGCGAAAAAGAGGAGGCCTCCGCCGTCGACGACAAACTGATGGAGGCGCTGGCGTACCTGGGCCGTGAGCGCTTCGACATTGCACAACGCGATCACCTGATAGTCACTGAGGCGCTCTTGTTCCAGACCTTCCCAGGGTATAGGTTTGGGATAAAACAGCGGCTGTCCCAGGACACCGCGTGGTTGCAGTGCCTGCAGCAGGTAAAAAATTTCACTGTCAAACAGCGAGGTGCCAGGGTCTCCATCCACGAGCAGCACATGCACTGGCGTCACAGTACGCAGAGCATAATAGAAACGATCGTCCTCAGCAAACCCATCCCCTTCCAGGCGCACCTCTCCCCAGTGTAATCCCGCCGGCGGCGCGGCAATGCGAAAGGGCACCGTGAGTTGTTCATCAGGACCAAGATCAATCAGTTGTTGACCCACGGCATTTGACCCTAAGAACAGATCGACGCGCACATTGCGTAACGCTGTGGCACTGCGGTTCTGCACGACGGCTGTGACGTCGAGCGGCGTATGCTCGATGAAAGGCTTTTCGGTAATGCGTACGTCGGTAATCAGGATGTTGGCATCGCGCTGTGGCCCTCCCAGGCGGATGAAATGCAACGTGACGTTCTCTGGAACGACCGACAATTGTGATAAATGAAATTCTTCCCAGCCACGCATGGTGAAGTCTGACACGAAAATCAGGCGGCGGCGTGGCGTCGGACTTTCTTGCAAAAGGGTCAAGGCGCGCTGGAAGGCGCTTGGCAAATCAACAGTGGCATGACTGGGTTGCAAAGTTGCGAGTTGTTCCTGAAGCGTTGCCTGATCACGACGCAAGGAGACAAGAGTATTGGCAGCCTCTTCCGACATCAGGAGCGGTAGCACCACGGCACTATCGCTCAGAGCCAGGCTCTGCACCAGACGACTGGTCAGCGTTTTGGCCCGCTGCAGCCGGGTCTCCTGTCCATCCTGGTATTGCATACTTAAACTGTTGTCGACCAGGAACACCGTCGCCTGGGGTGGCGCCAAGGCAGCAGCCTGAACATTGCTCCCAGTCAAGTGTGGGCGAGCCAGACTGAAAGCCAACAGGCAGATCGCCAATATGCGTAGCGCCAGGAGCAACCATTGCGCCAGGCGAAATTTGCGTGCCGTGCGTTTATCGGCGAGCAGGAGAAAACGCACGGCGGGAAAGCGATGTACAAGAGCTCGGCGCCTGTAGATGAGATGAATGATCACCGGCATGGCGGCAGCGAGAGCACCGAATAAAAAAGCTGGCTGCAGGAATGTGAAACCCATACGTGTAGTCAACCATACATGGCGGGTGAAATTATTGCCGCCGTGCTAAATACCGTGTCAACGCCACATCGAGTGGTGTCGTGGTCGGAAACAGACTGTAATCAATTGTTTCACGCCGACAGGCCCGCTGGTATTCGGCGAGAAATGCCTCCATTTGTTGGAGATAGGCAGCACGAATCACTCGCGGGTCTGACAACACACGCACAGCAGTATCTTCAATGTCCTCAAAAACGGTCAGCCGCTGAAAGGGAAACTCCAGTTCGTTTTTATCTAACACGTGAAATACGATAACCTCATTGCGCCGATGTCGGAAGTAACGTAGCGCCCGCATGATCACCTCAGGGTCATCGAAGAGGTCCGAAATAATGACAATCATGCCGCGCCGCGTCAGCTTGCCGGCTAGCTCACGCAATACCTGGTCTAGATGGGTTTCACCTTGTGGTCGCGTTGCTTCGAGGTGACTGGCCAGAGCGTGCATATGCTGCATACCACCACGCGGCGGAATATAGCGTTGCACTTGCGCATTGAACGTCACGAGCCCGACGTCATCCCCTTGGTGCAGCATCAGATACGCCAGGGAGGCGGCGAGATAGCAACTGTAGTCAAACTTGCTCAGCCCTTCAGAGCCATAGTCCATAGAGGCGCTAGCATCCACCAGCAGATAAGCCCTGAGGTTCGTTTCCTCTTCGTACTCTTTGATGAAATAGCGATCAAACTTGCCGTAGGCTTTCCAGTCGATGTGGCGGATTTCATCCCCTGGGGTATATTCCCGATGTTCGGCAAACTCCACGCTATAACCCCGATAGGGGCTGTCGTGCAGACCGCTCAACAGGCCTTCGACCACATGCCTGGCACGCAGCGACATATTGGCGATTTTGGCTAAGACCAGTGGATCAAAGTAGCCCCGGCGCGAGGCATCAGTCGGCATGGTTAGCCTTCTCCTTACGAAGCCAGAGCAACATCGACTGCCTCAGGCCGCACGACCTCGAGTAAGCGATCAATGATAGCCAGCGAGTTCACCCCTTCAGCCTCCGCGTTGAAATTCGTCAAGATACGATGCCGCAGGACAGACGGAGCCAGCGCCCGGACATCGTCGACGGATGCGGCAAAGCGGCCGTGGATGATGGCACGCGCCTTGGCGCCCAGAACGAGATACTGGGAAGCCCGCGGCCCAGCCCCCCAGTTGACCCATTCTTTGATGAACGAAGGCGCTGCGGAATGATTTGGCCGTGAAGCCTGCGCCAGTCGCACTGCATAGCCAACCACGGAACGGGTGGCCGGGACCTGCCGTACCAACGTCTGCAGGTGCAGAATCTTGGTGGCGCTGAGCACACGTTGCAATTGCGGGGTGTAAGCTGAGGTACTGTTTTGCACCACGTCAATCTCTTCGTCAAAATTCGGGTAATCAATGCCGATATGAAACATGAAACGGTCGAGCTGCGCTTCGGGCAGGGGATAGGTCCCTTCCTGTTCGATCGGATTTTGTGTGGCCAGAACGAAAAAGGGCAGGTCGAGATTATAGGTCCGACCCCCAGCCGTGACCCGGTATTCTTGCATGGCCTGCAGCAGGGCCGCCTGCGTTTTCGGTGGGGTGCGATTGATTTCATCAGCCAGCACAATATTGGCAAAGATCGGGCCTTGCAGAAAACGATAGTGGCGATGCCGTGTCTCCTGGTCTTCTTCCAGGATATCGGTGCCCGTGATGTCCGACGGCAGGAGATCGGGTGTAAACTGGATACGGTTGAAGCGCAGGTGGAGCACATTGGCCAGCGTACTGATGAGTAACGTCTTAGCTAACCCCGGCACCCCCACGAGCAGACAATGCCCGCGCGCCAGGAGCGCTATCAGGAGTTCCTCAATTACCTTATCCTGCCCCACAATCACCTTTTTAATTTCCTGGAGAATCGCCTGCCGCTGCTGCGCCACTTCCGCGATGGCAGCCACATGCTCAGGATCGTCCACGTCCTGCCCTGGCGCAGCCAGAGTGGCCTCGTCTTCTGTCGCCATTATTGCGTCCTCTGTAATGTCTCGAACAGTTGTTGCTCCTGCTGCGCCTTATCGGATTGCCCGAGTTGGCGGTAACTCTCGGCCAGATACATGTGTATGGCGGGATCAAAGGGATTGATTTGCACGGCTTCTAACAGCGCCGCACGTGCCTGGGCATAGTCCTGCAAGGCCACGTAGAGCCGTCCCAGGTTCGTATACGTGGCCATATCATCACTGGATAACTGCTGCGCCTGCTGCAGGTGTGGGAGCGCCTGTTGCCATTCACCCTGCGCCATCAAGACGTTCGCGAGCTTGTTGAGTAGGTACGGCGAATAGGGGTCCTGTGTGAGGGCGCGCCGGTACTCTGCAGCGGCAGCGGGGGCACGGCCGTTCTGCCGTAGGCGATCCCCCAGACGCGCATGCAGGCGCGCCGTATGCGATTGGAGTTCCTGCTGCAGTTCGTCGGTCGGCATTTTGCCTTCTTGTTTGAGTTCGAAACGTGGTAAGTGCACTCCCTGGTGTTCCTGGAGCTGTTTGGCGACCAAAAACTGTCGCCACTGCTCTTGAAAAGTGTCGAAGGTCATGCTCATCACGCGTGCCACTGCCTCTGCAGCGCCACCCTCCTGCGTCTGCCGCAGGGCCCGCAGCACCCCTAATAAACCCTCAGCACCGCGCTGCTTGACGATAAAATCGATAGCAGAGGAGGCCTCAGCATAGGCGAGTTGCACCTGATAGGTGGTATCCAGCTTCACCAGGGATGGGTCCATATTTTTAAAGCCCACAAAGCTGTTGTGCGTGAGGGCGTGAGCGAGCAGACTCTCCGAGCGACGGTCTAGCCAGGCCTCCTGCGGTAAGCGCCAGGTAGATTCAAAGTACTTGGCGATGCCCTCATGGAGCCAGATTGGCGCATGATTGTGACTCAACTGGACCACAATGTAGTGGATGTATTCGTGGCTGAGGGCGTCTGTCCAGCGATAGCCACGGGCCAGGTTGCGCGGCGATAACAGCATAATCTTGTTGAACTTGCAGATGCCAATCGCCCCGGAGACTTCAATGTCGCGGGTCGACAGACTGGAAGCCGGGTAAAACGTGGCTGTCGTCGGGAAGATTTCTACGCGTATCTTCTCGGCGGGTGTGAAATGAAAAATAGCCCCGAGGCGCTGGTAACTCTGCTCCAGGACGTCCGCGACATAAGGTGCCACGGCAGCATCTTTGTCGGGATCAAGAAAAATCCGAAAATGGGCTGTGTCTATGGGTTGCAGCGTTGCCGTGCTCTGGATGGTCTGCGCCACGAACTCACGATAGGCCTGTAGCCGCGGATGTGGGGCAACCTTGAGAAGGTTATCGAAGGTTTCCAGCGCTTCCGCATAGCGCCCGAGTTCGAACAGTGCCTGACCGAGGAGGAATCGCCAGCCTGGATGCTGCGGCTCGCTGAGTAGACGCTTTTCCGCCCACTGACGTGCCGCTTCAGGCTGCCAGCGCTCCAGCAACACCTCTCCCTCACTGGCTACCTCGGTCTCTGGTTCCTCTTGCTGACGAGTACTCCAGGTCAGGGCCGGCCACAGCAGGCAGACACACAGCACAGCTAGGGCGAGAGGGTGACCTATGAGGCGCGTGCGCGCATCCTTAGCGGACAATGTTGCGATAATACTGCTCAATGAGTTCCTTGAACCGTTCTGGGTAGCCCTGTTTCAGAGCTTCCATAATGTCCTCACGAAACATGCGTGGGACTTTATACGCTTCCTTATCAGGCAGTTGAAAGTTGCGCACACTCGCGCCGGCTGCTCCTGCCTGTTGCTCATCGACATTAGGTTGCGGCATAAACTCCGGCATCGGAAACCGGCCGGCCTGACGCAACATTGGCATCGACATCCCCATCATCTGACCACGTTGTGCCATGTTCTGCATAGCCTGCTGCATGCCATTCTGGGCATTGCGCAAGCGCTCCAGCGCTTCCTGCTCGGGTGGCAGGGCCTGCTGACTCCGTTGTCCCTCCAGGGCGCCTTGCGCCTCACCCATAAAGGGCAGGGCTTCTTGCAACTGCTGCCCCAGTTCGGCCGGCAGGAAAGGCATGAGGGGCAGCAGACGTTGCACCTCCTGCTGTAACATCTGCGTATCATTGCGGACTCCGCCCTGGCTTTGCCCGAGTTCGCCCAGCTGGCCACTCTGGCTGGGGGTCAGCATGGCCTGACGGTCCTGCGGTAAACCGTCCAGCGCCTGTTGCGCCGCCTGCACATGTTGCCGCGCGCGTGCTATCTGCTGCTGCAGCATGCGATCAGGCTGGCTCAGGCGCTCGGCACGCTGGCGCATCCAGGCGAGTTGACGCTCCACCTCGGCCAAATCTTCAGTCACTTGTGGTAACTCGTGTTCCTGGAGACCCTTGCGCACAGCATGCAACTGCCTGAGGAGTTGCTGATAGGCATCCTGAAAGGCGGTATCGAGTTCGGGGTGCTGCCGCGCCCGACGCAGCATCTCTCCAGCCAGCCGTGCAAGGTCATTTAGCTCTTGCTCAAAACGTCTTTCCACAGTATCGAACGCCTGCTGTTGTGCCTCATTGAGCTGACGCAGGCTTTCCTGGTCAATATCTTGTGTCTCTTCCAGAATTTTTTCCTGGCGCTCGGCCAGGTCAGCCAACTTGTTCGACGACTCCATCAATTGCTGGCTCATGGCGTCGAGTGAGCCACCGCGCGCTTGCTGCCGCATATTCTGCAAAGCGGCTGCCATCGCTGACAGGTTTTTGAGGAGTTGCTCCGCCATCTGCCTGGCGCCCTCGATATCACCCGCCTCCAGTTTCTGCTGCATCTCTTGCAGTTGCTGCATCATGTCGGACAGCGGAAAGGTATCGAGCTGACGGTTGAGAAACTCATCCGGCAGCGTCATGGGCAATTGTGCCATGGTCTGCATCAGATCCTGCATGAGCGATTGCAGAGAATCGAGCAATTTTTGCAGCTCCGGCGGTAAATTACCTCCCTGAAAATCTTTGGGCAAATTGTCCAGCGCTGCCAAGAGCTTGTTTTGCTGATCCATGAGCTTGTTGCTGAGCTGCGCCACATCATTGAGCTTTTCGCCACTGGCAATATGGTCCGCAAAGGAGGAGAGGCGTTCGAGTTCTTGGACGACGGCTTCGAGTTGCTGTTGCGGCTGCTGCAACTGCGCTGGCGTGGGCGACTGCGGGCGCAAGGCTTGCATGCTCTGCTGTAATTGGGGCATGAGAGTATTTTGCAGATGCGCCATATTGCGCTGCAGCGCTTGCATGTCGGCATAGGTCTCATACGTGCTGAAGGGATCACGCTGCACACGCTCCAACGCCTGCTCAATCTGGTGCGACACCTCTTCGGCACGCTCCATGGTAGCGTCTTGCTGATCACGGGCTTGCTGCAGCGCCTCCTGGCTGGGCATAGGTTTGCCAGGTTCCGCTTGCTCCTGCCAGGTGCGTAACTGCTCCGCTAGGTCTAGATGGTCTGCTAAGAGGTCGAGGACTGCCGCGGCAACCTCCTCCTGGAGTTGCTCCAGGTTTTGATGCTCTTGCTCACGGCTATGGACCTTTAAGGTCAGCGTCTGCGAGACGCCTTTCTTCGGCCCTGAGATCGTATCGTTGTCATACACTTCAAGGTAGACCTGGACGGTCTCACCAGACGGCAATGGCCACTGGTTCATATCCCAGGCAAACGTCTCCTGCACCTGACGGTTTGCAAAGCGGCCCTTATACAGGGGAATACGCTGAGCCGTGCCGCCCGCGCTGGTGTAGACCAGGGTGGCATCTTGCAAACCAAAATCGTCCTCGGCCTCGTACTGGATCTGCAGCGTGGTCATTTCGTCCACTTCTACATCGTCCTGCGGCTGGCGGATGGTCACCCTGGGAACCAGATCCGGCACAACCTGGATCGTGTATCGCGGTGCCTGGGGGTTTTTTAGGCCATGCGTATCCTCCACCTCGACGGTATACGTGCCCTCACGCATCACGAGTATTTCCCCACGCAGTTCCTGACCATTGATGACCAGCGGGACTTCATAGCCGGCGTCAAAACGCAGTACCCCTCTGGTCAGGGGCACGTTGGCACGCATGCTGAGGTGCACCTGTGTGCCTGGCAGGGCCTGAATGTCTCCCCCACCTTCCTGAGTGCGTCCCGGCAGCCCCGTATAATCTGGGAAGAAATACTGGAGCGCCATATGACCAATGGCTGGCGCCGGCACCACCTCCAGGGTTCCCACCGCCGACCGGAAGCCGTCCGCGGTCGCCTGAAAGGTGAGCGACGCCTGTGGCTTGAGAAACGTATAACGAAACGCCCCGTGGCCGAGAGGGTCCATTGGGTAACGCCGGTCTGGCTGGCCCTGGCGTTGTACCAGAAGCTGCATATGCTGTGGCAGGCGTCCACTGGCCTGGGCCTGTACTTCCAGGTTCATCCCCGAGGCGATCGTGATGTGTTCTGGGGTTAGAGCAATGTGGATCTCACGCGACGGCAGATAGCTGAGGGGACGCACGAGGAGACGCAGCGATTCCCCGAGCACGTGTGGCTGCACGAGAGCCACGAGCACGATAGCCAGTCCTACCATAGCGCACCACGGGAGACCCAGCAGCCGGGTGCGCCGCACGATCTCGGGCACGCTGTACTGCTGCACCTGGCGCGCCGTACTATGGTGCAGCGCCTGCACCAGGTCAAGGGCCACACCGTGGGGATTGGACCGTTCGAGAACTTCCGGGTTGAGCTGTACAGCGTTGGTCAAGTCGTCGTGCAGGTCAGGGTACGTCTCCTCAATACTGGTGAGCGCCTGACGCAGGGAGACTGGCTGGAGTGCCGGCCGCACGACATACAGACCCAGGTACACGAGGAGCCCAAGCGCGAGGAGACTATACAGGGGCGCGACGAGAGGCACGAGGAGAACAATAGGTTGCACCCCCACGCCGAGGAGGAGGACAGCGCCGCCGACCGTGAGCAGCACAATGCCACTCTGTAGCCAGCGTCGCAGCGTCAGTCCGCGTCGTACACGCTGCACAAACGCCGCCAGCAAGTGATGCTCCTGGACCATCATGGTGTTTTCCTATCCTAAACGGATATCCACAGCGTGCTGGTGTGCCGCAAAGCCCTCTGCCATCGTCAAGGCCCGCAGTGACTCCTGCAGGGTCTGCAGACCCTGACGCGTCAACTCCTGGACTTCCAGTTTCTTCACGAACTCGTCCACCGATAGTGGCGAAAACATGCGGGCATAGCCGCCCGTCGGAATCACGTGATTGGTCCCCGAGAGGTAATCCCCCATAGTGACCGGCGAGTAATGGCCGAGAAACACCGAACCAGCATTGACGATCTTCCTGCTCACCGCCCACGGGTCAGCCGTCATGATTTCGAGATGTTCTGGCGCATAGTCATTGGTAAAACGCACACAGGCATCGAGATCTTCCAGCACGAGAATCCTGCCATAGCGCTCCAGAGCGGTCTCCACCCGTGTCGCCGTCGGCAGGGGAGGTATTTGGGCCGCAACAGCGGCGGCCACTTCGTGCGCCAGCCGTTCAGAGGTCGTCAGCAACATAGCGGCTGAGTCCTCACCGTGTTCTGCCTGCGACAGTAAATCGGCAGCCACAAACGCCGCTGGCGCTGTCTCATCAGCAATGACCAACACTTCCGAAGGGCCTGGGGGACAATCGATAGCCAGCGGTAGCCCACTGCTCGCCGCCCAGATCTTGGCGGCAACCACATAGATACTGCCTGGCCCAAAGAGTTTATAGACCTGTGGCACGGTCTCGGTGCCAAAGGCCATGGCGGCAATCGCCTGCGCCCCGCCGATCTTAAAGACTTCATCAATACCGACCACATCTGCAGCCACCAGCATGGCGGGTGACACTGTCCCATCTGGAGAGGGAGGAATACAGAGCACGCGCTGCTGGCATCCGGCCACCAGGGCCGGTACGCCAAGCATGAGCACGGTCGAAGGGTAGGGCGCTTTCCCACCCGGGGCGTATAGTCCCACTTTCTCGATGGGCCGCCACAAACGCCCCGTACGCACGCCAGGCTGTAACTCGTGTATCTGTTCCTCGGGCAATTGCTGGCGATGAAAGCGCTCCAGATTATCCCGAGCGCGTTGCAGGCTGGCGATGAGCGCGGGCGCCACCTGCTGCCGCGCTGCAGCTCTTTCCGCAGCGCTGACGCGAATGTCGTGCACCTGCAC
>JBMDXC010000103.1:0-7555 GCA_048594805.1 Candidatus Entotheonellaceae bacterium
AAGTGCACCAACGTGAGACCAACGATCGTGATCAGGGCGTACACACCTCCACGCACATATCCCTGTTGCATGCTCTGGATCGAGTAAAACGCTACCACAGGAGGGCCAGTGACGTCGGCATCAATACTCTGTAGCTGGTGCACAAAGGCGCGCATGGGTTCCTGTTCCCAAATATTGCCACGCGCGAAGATTTGCAGGAGGTAGCGTCCACTCCTGCCGACAAAGCGTTCGCGCAGATAGCTGGGAATATTGTCCAGGGTCACCGGTCCTGTTGGGTGCACATTGTCTTGCAACAACGTCCATTTCGCAGCAAAGTCAGCCATTAACCCACGTTGAAAGGCGTCTAGAACCTGGCTCGCGGTGGTAGAAGGCATGGTCTTGAGACGCTCCTGCACCGCGATCAGGGCCGTACGCGCTGCGGTGAGTGCCTCCTCTGATGGCCGCTTGGTGGGGTCCCAGTCGCTCGGGGGCCGCTGGAGTTTAAAACGAATTTTTTCCAGCGTCGTGCTCAGCTCCTCGACATCAATGGGCTCAACGTTCTCCCACGTCGCCGAGATAGCGTCTACCAGAGGCGCCACCTCAGTTAGCAGCGCCAGGCGTTTCTCCTGGTCAGGCGGCAGCATGGAGGCGAGACTTTCGACCCGATCGACTACCGGCAAGGCTGCAAACAGGGCTTTTTTGCGCTGCAGTTCTGCGAGAGAATCAGCCGTGCTGAGCGCATACCACGACGAACGGTCCGATTCCTCCAGGAGGCGATTTTCCCATACCACTGACTCAGTACCTTTGGCCTGGAGATGTAGCAGGTTATAGTCGAATTTCGGAAGCGGCGACACGAGCAGACCGATGAGGGTGAGCACACCAAGACCCACCAGTGTAAGATGGGGAAAACGTCCCAGCCGGCTCCAGTTCCGGCGCTGCGGCGCCTGCCATGCTGTAGCGCGCGTGCGTAGATAGCGCTGGCTCACGGCGAACAGCGCCGGCAGCACGGTAAAGCTGGCCACCATACAGAGCAATTCACCGCTCCCGGCAATAAATCCGAGTTCGGCAAGTCCTGGGAAATTCGCCAGCATGACAGCGTAAAAGGCCAGGGCTACGGAGACCCCAGCAGTCACAATGCCTGGACCCGTCTGCCGTGCGGCGACCTCCATGGCGGCACGAAAATCACGGCCGGCAGCGCGCTCTTCACTATAGCGCGCCGCCAGATGAATACCCAGGTTGTCCGCCAGACCGATGAGACTCGGGGCAATGGTCACTGAGAGAATGTTTAAATGACCAACGGTGAGGGTGGCCCAGCCCAGGGACCAACAGATGGCCAGCTGCAGCGCGATCTGCACGCGCAATGGGCTCCACACTTCCCAAAAGATAATAATGTATAAGAGGCCGACACTGATAAGCGAGAGCACCGTCGCCAACGCTGTATCACGCTGCGAACTGACCATTTCATCACTGCCCAGTGCCCTACTCCCGGTCACCCCGGCCTGGACATCGGGAAAGGCATGTTGCACATCTCTGATATGGTTGCGCAAAGCCTGCAGAGGTACAGCATGCTTGACAAAGCTCTGGTCAGCCGGACGGTCTTCTACCAACACGAACAAGAAGCGGTCATCCCCCGCGGTCAGATACCCTTCCTGCGACAGGATATCACTGTCTTTGAGAAAAAAGCTCGCCCATGGTGAGTGAAATACATAGGTGGCCGGTGCTGTCAGGGCTCGCTCCATTTCTTCAAAGAGCGCTGACAGAAAGCTCACGTCCAGGCCCTGTCCCGGCTCTGCAGTCGAAGGCGTAGAGTCCCCGAGAAACGACTCGGTCAGATGCGACACGAGCGCCTTGCTGATCTCTTGATTCACCGATGCTAACAACTGCTGCAGACCTGGCGCTGCCGCGAGATCGGTGAGCAACGTCTGCGCATCCTCGAGGCGCTGCTGCAGCGTGCGCAGATCCTCGGGCGACAACAAGAGCAGTTTTTTGCCTTCCAGACTAGAGGTGTCGATACGGTTGATCACACGGCCGAAATGCTGCGTATCGGCCTGCAGCCGAGGTACCAGGGCGTTCACGAACTGCTTGCCCCGCTCCAGGTACGGCGGTTCAACCACCACGATGAATGCATCACGATCGGAAAAATCAGCGTCGATTTCTTCAAAGTGCTGGATATACCGAGCGTTCTGCGACACCAGAGCATTCCGTGAGGTCTGAAATTCGAGATGATGCGACGTATACCAGATAGACAATACGGCCAGTACTGCGGCCATGACCAGGGTGGTCCAGGGAAAGGTAATCGACAGACGAACGAGTGCCCAGACGCCTCGTTGACCCACATCGCGCAGAAAGTCCACCCTCGATATCCCTTCCCCGTATGGTCCCCGGGCATTGGCCTACAAAGGTTGCCCAATCACAGGCAACCTGAGTGCGCTCCAGGCCGTGAAACCATCCTCCATGAAGGCCACATTCTGGTAGCCTAACTGCTGCAGTGTCTGCCCTGCCAGGGCAGCCCGGCTGTCACGGCGTCAATGCAGGATAAGGTTAACAGATTTATCAGGTACGATGTCATTGATGCGAAATTCCAGCAATCCGCGTGGTAGCAACCGGGCCTGGGCAATATGCCCCTGGTCGTATTCTTCCTTCTCTCGTACGTCCAGAATCACAAACGACTCTCCAGCCTGGACTTTCGCCTGGACCTGCTCGGCTGTGAACGCGGGAACGACCGCCTTCGCTGCTGCCACCATGGCTTCCAACGTTGTCGCCATGCGCCAAACCTCCTCTGCACACTCTAACAGACCGGTGCTTCAGCACCCTTCCCAGTCCTACAACCTGGACAGCATACCGCATGCGTAACAATACGGCAAACGCATTGGCTTCAGGGCTTGACGGGCGTCGCAGGGCTGCTTACATTGTCCTGGCCTACATGCGAGTGCATACGATTGGCACAGGAGGAGTCGCCGTAGCTATGGAGATTATGGAACGCCGTGAGTTATGGATCCACACGCACTTTGTAACGGACTGTGTGCGTTTGTCCCATGCGCAGGGCCGCGATATTGAGGCAGCCCTGCTGCCGGTGCTGCGCCAGCAGCATATTGTCTACGGGATTCATTTTGAGGAATCCCGTCATGATCCCGGCATTCGTATCGTGCTGGAGTGCATCCCTCTGCGCAGCGTGCTGGAGCAGATCGAGACAGCTTTACGGCGCATGATTGCGCCCATCCCTGCCAAACCTACGCCTGTGCAGACCATCACCGCTGAGCCGCCGCGTATTGTTACCCCACAAGAAGCTCGATAGTGTCCTGGGCAGCCGCGCGGAGGAAGAGGGGAGACATGCCCCCGCGTCGCTCAGTGGGCGCCAGGCAGAAAAGCGTGTACAATAGCCTTGTTCGGTCGAGAGGAAACCTCATGTGTAGAGAGGATGCCTATGAACCCGCCAGGCACCCAGGCGGTCCGGCCGCTGACTGTCCTGAGCGAAGAAGAAACTCTCTTTCGCACTGTCGTACGCGACTATGCTGAGACGACCATTGCGCCGCTGGTGTCGCGTATGGACGAGGAAGCGCAGTACGATCCTGCCTTAATCCCTGGCCTGTTCGATCTTGGCGTCATGGGCGTTGAGATCCCAGAGCAGTATGGCGGCCCGGGGAGCAGTTTTTTTATAGCCTGTCTCGCTGTGGAAGAAATCTCGCGGGTGGATGCGGCAGTAGGAGTCTTGGTGGACGTGCACAATACCCTGGTGACCAATGCCTTGCTGCGTTGGGGTACGCCAGCACAATACGCCGCCTTCTTCCCGAAGCTGGTGCGGCATACCGTAGGGGCGTATGCCCTTTCGGAAGCCGGCTCAGGCAGTGATGCGTTTGCCCTGCAGACGCGGGCCACGCTCGACGGTGATCATTACGTGCTGAATGGGCGCAAGCTCTGGATCAGCAATGGGCGTGAAGCCGCATTCTACATCATTTTTGCCACCGTCGATCCCAGTCAAGGCTACCGGGGTATTACGGCGTTCATCGTCGAACGCGACACCCCTGGTTTTGCTGTCGGACGCGTCGAAAAGAAGCTCGGTATTCGCGCCAGCAGCACGTGTGAGCTCATACTGGACAACTGTATTGTGCCTAAGTGCAATGTCCTTGGCGAAATCGGACAGGGTTATAAAGTCGCGATTGAAACGTTAAACGAAGGGCGTATTGGCATTGGCGCACAGATGGTGGGCCTGGCGCAGGGAGCCCTGGAGGCCGCTATCACCTATGCCAAGCAGCGCCGGCAATTTGGCAAGACTATTGCCGAGTTCCAGAGTATGCAGTTCCAGCTTGCCGATATGGCCACGCAGCTGGAGGCAGCCCGGCTGCTGGTGTACAATGCCGCACGCCTGAAGGACGCCAGCGAGCCCTTTACCCAGCAGGGAGCCATGGCCAAGTACTTTGCGTCGCAGATGGCCGAACATATTACCTCGAAGGCCGTGGAAGTCTTTGGCGGGATGGGCTATACCAAAGACGCCCCGGTGGAAAAATTCTTCCGCGATGCGAAGATTGGTTCGATCTATGAAGGGACGTCCTTCATGCAGCTGAGCACCATAGCCAAACAGTTACTGGGGTTCTAGCGACGCATCAGGCACGGAGCAGGTCATGATCTTTCCCACTGAGGCAGCGTATCGCGCCTACTTGCAGGACGTGAAAGATTTTCTGTGGCACGAGATCGACCCGCTCGTGCCGCAGATCGAACACGATGAGCTGATTCCGTTCGACGTGCTGCGCCCTAAATTCCGAGAGCATCACCTGTTTGACTGTCTCGTGCCGGTAACGTACGGTGGCCTGGGATTGACGACCGAGCAATACGCACCTGTCCTCAAAGAGCTGGCGAAAGTCCACGGCGGCTTGCGGGCGATGCTGCACGTGCACAATAGCAGTGTGCACCTCATGGAGACTGGCCGTGCCGAGCAGCGCCAGCGCTATATCCCCCGCATGGCGGCGGGCGACCTCCTGGTCTGCTTCGGGCTCACGGAGCCAGACAGTGGCTCAGGGCTCGACAGTAAATCCCGCGCCGTGCGCCAGGGCGATGCCTACCTCCTCTCTGGGCGCAAGCACCTGATTACGAATGCGCGTGAGGCAGACCTCTTTGCGGTTTTTTGCTTTACCGAGGACCCGTCGCGGAGCACCAGAGAATTTAGCGTGCTGCTCGTCGAGCGTGGCATGCCTGGCTTTACGATTGAGCGTATGGCACCTACTATGGGGTGTGCTGGGGCCTCCCATGACCTCCTGCGCTTCGAGAATGTGCTGGTGCCGATTGAGAATGTGCTGGGCCGGGAAGGGCTAGGCTCTGCGCAATTGCTGGCTTTTCTGGAGATCAGCCGGGTCTTCATCGCCGTGGCAGCGCTCGGCACCGCCGAACGCGCCCTTGAACTGGCCCTGGAATGGGCAAAACAGCGTATCACCTTTGGGAAGCCCATCGCAGAACGCCAGGCCGTGCAGGGCTACCTGGCAGAAATGGCGACGGATATCTATGCCCTGCGGCACATGGTCCTGGACGCACTCCGCAAGTATGATGCCGGACAGCGTATCCCTGAAGAAGCCTCGATGTGTAAGCTCTTCGCGCTGGAAGCGGTTGGGCGGGTTACTGATAAAGCCCTCCTGGTGCACGGTGGCCTGGGATATCTCAAATCCAGCCGCATTGAAATGCTCTACCGGGACGCACGCCTGAATTGGCTCGAAGAGGGCACACCCACCATTCACAAACTGATCATTGCACGCACCCTCTTACAAGAGGACTATGCCGCCTTTGGCCGTGGTGCAGAGCTTATCTAGGGAGGAGAGTAAGGCCATCACGTCCGGGAGTCAGGCTGGCGGCGCAGGCCGCGTACCAGGTGCACTATCGCCAGAATGAAAGGAATTCCCAGGACAGCAAGCATCACGAGCGCTTCGGGATGCTGGAGGTTGTGAGCCCCGTTCGCGAAAAGATGATTATTTGTGATAAAGAGATACAAACACGCGCCGAGGAATAGACAGAGCAGTATACGAAAAATCACGCCCGAATCAAAGCCTCGCTTCTCGTCATCCACTGCAATCATTGCTCCTGCCTCCCTCTCCGGGGGAGAGGGAGTGACCACTGGTCTCGACCTTACCCCTTTGGTAGACTGAGAACACGTTCCCCAATAATGTTCCTCTGAATCTCCGATGTTCCTGAATAAATCGTCCCCGCTCGGCTGCGCAGAAAATTGTACTGCCAATCACCTGGAATGGCGTATTTCGAATCATGCATGAGCTGGGAGTAGGGTCCTTGCAGCTCCATGCCGAGCTCTTGCATCCATTTATCCATCTCACTCCAGTAGAGCTTGTCAAGCGAGGCTTCTGGTCCAGGCGGTTGCCCACGTAGACGGCTGGTGATGCCGCGATAGAGGTTCAGCAACATAATCTCGACGCGAATATAGGCCTGCGCCAGATTCTGCCGGTATACTGGGTCTTTGGACAGGATATGGCTGTTCCTGCGGGTGGCGCGGGCATATTCAATCATGCCATCCAGCTGCTGTTTAATACGCACCTGCGTCGCCAGCGACGAGATGCCACGTTCATAGGTCAGCGTAGTCATGGCCACACGCCAGCCTTCATTCATCGGGCCAACCAGGTTCTGCTTTGGAACGCGCACGGTATCGAAGAAGGTCTCGTTGAACTCGGAATTCCCCGTGATTTGCTTCAAGGGTCTGACCGTGACGCCAGGGCTGTGCATGTCCACCAGGAGGAAGGAGATGCCCCGGTGTTTCGGCGCGTTGGCGTCAGTGCGCACTAGCAGGATACACCAATCGGCGTATTGCCCCATACTGGTCCAGATCTTCTGCCCGTTGACCACAAAGTCATCCCCATCCAGGACAGCTTTCGTTTGTAGCGAGGCGAGATCCGAACCTGAATTGGGCTCTGAAAAGCCCTGGCACCAGATTTCGTCAGCATCGAGAATTTTGGGGATGAAGCGTTTTTTCTGTTCCTCGGTCCCATGATGCATCAGTGTGGGACCAACAATGCTAATGCCGAGTCCATTCGCCGGCTGTGGGGCCCGCGCCCGGGCCATTTCTTGCGCATAGATTGCCTGCTGGATCAACGTGGCACCCTGCCCGCCATACTCCTTGGGCCAGTTGATCCCTACCCAGCCGCCGTCATAGAGCTTGCGCTGCCAGACCCGTCGATAGGCAAACTCGGCATCCTGGTCTTTCGGAGGAGGTTCCTGCGGCCGATTCTTCTCTAGCCAAGTCCGCAGTGTCTGCCGGTACTGCTCATCTTCAGGAGAAAATCTCAGGTCCATGCGACCCTCCTACACCCGCCGCGATGTTCAGATACCATACGCCTTATCTCTCTTTCCATAAAGGTAGAGGGCGGCAAACCCTAGCACCTTTTTGCAGTTTTCGCAACCGTCTCGTACGGTGCTGTAAGGTGAATGAATTCCTGGGTATTGACGGCGCACGTTGACATTTTACCCTAGACGAATCATCCGAATACGGTATAATGTCTGGCACTATTCCCCGGTAGCTCAGTCGGTAGAGCGGTTGGCTGTTAACCAATTGGTCGCTGGTTCGAGTCCGGCCCGGGGAGCCATATTG
>JBMDXC010000104.1:0-11597 GCA_048594805.1 Candidatus Entotheonellaceae bacterium
AGAGCGTAAACAACAACTCGATATAGTCGGCAAAGGTCGGTGTGACCATAGCAGGACCTCCTGGAGAGCTTGGCAGCTTTCTTCCAGAGAAAACCTGCTTGTGCCGACTATGTCAATGCCTTATGCACACCCCTCAGTTAACTCGACAGGCTCGATATGCTCGTTATGGGGCCAGCCTGAGTGTCGAACAACCTATTCCAAGAATCTGTGTCCGCTTGGCTCCTCGTCCGCAGGTTTTTCGACACTCCGCATCCTGCTGGTTTTCCCGCCTCTCCAGCGCCCCGACCGCCTGCCTGCCTGTGGATGTATTGTCACTTTTTCCTGTCCAAGAAAGTTGTTCATACCTTTGCTGACGTGTATTGTATCGGTCTGAACCTTCATATGGGAGTACCAAATTTTCGCTTGATACGCGCTCCTCTGAGGTATAGAATGCCGCTCACGCACACGACCTCTCTGAGACTCCAGCACACCGCTGAGCCGATCCTGACCGAGCTGCACGGTACATTCCGACATTGACAGCGCACGCGGATACTCTCTGGTACAGCGGGCGTGCGGATGTGGTGCACGCGCAGAGCGCTCGTGCCTCTCCAGAGGCAACAGCGTGCAGATGTTGTTCCCATCTCCCACCTCTCGCAGAAGGGCGCTGGATGGCTCGTGGACGCAAAACCTCCCTCACGATCCGTCTGACGCCTGCGGAACGTCAGACGCTCCTCGCGTGGCAACGGGCCACGGCCATCCCGGCTGGCCTAGCCCGACGGGGCCGGATTATTTTACTCCTAGCCGATGGCGTCCCGATCACCGCCATTGCCGCCACGGTCGGCATCAGCCGTCGCTTTATCTACAAGTGGGCGCAGCGGTTTCTGGAGCAGGGCCTAGCGGGATTGGCCGACCAACCTAGCCGTGGCCACAGACGCGGGTAGTGACCGCATTGCGGGTGAGATTAACCCCACAACCTGGATGGAGGCGCACCCGCTCAGGCAGGGGAGATTGACCCTACTCTGGCCCAGTGAGAACGAAGCTGTCACCAGCGGCAAAGTAGCCGGCGCAGCTTCATTCACAACTATGTCGCTCCTCGCCCCTCTAACGGGGTTGTGCCGCTAAGTAGCGATAGAACGTGCGACGGGCAATCCCGAGGCGCGTACAGATACTCTGCACCGAGCTCGTCTGGGCCTGATAGAGTTGGACCGCCATAGCAAAGGTCTCGGCATCGATCGCTTGCGGCCGGCCTCCACACCGTCCCCGCTGGCGTGCACTCGCAAGCCCGGCGCGGGTGCGTTCCCGGATGAGGTTCCGCTCGAGTTCCGCAAAGGCCCCCGTGATCTGAAAAAAGAATTGGCCGGTGGCCGTCGTGGTATCGATGGCTTCCACCAGACTATGGAACCCCACCTGCTGGCTCTGTAAGATCTGCATCAATGCCATCAACTGCCCAAGCGACCGCCCTAAGCGATCCAGGCGCCATACGACGAGGGTATCGCCAGCACGCAGATACTCGAGGGTTGCTGTGAGCGCCGGGCGGGCAGCTTTCGCCCCGCTGGCGATCTCTTGAAACACCTTGGTACAGCCGCTCTGCTCCAGCGCGTCGCACTGGAGCGCGCAACTCTGATCTGGGGTGGACACCCGTGCATAGCCAATCCGCATACGATGCTCCTTCTGACCTGTGCCATAAACCCTGCCGTAGGATGGGTGCTGGCACGTTGATAGAGGCACGACTTGTGGCACTATCGTGCCCGACAAAAGCGGCCAGATCAGGAGGCAACGCGACGGTGGGCCAGAAACGAGGGGTTCTGGCACCCCATGAGGCGCTCAATCGTAGTTTGCCGTTTAGGACACGTTCGTTCTCACTGGGCCATGAATGGTTCAGCTTGGGGATTTGTCAGTCAATCAGGGTGAATACCCTAAACACTACCCTCAAATGTGAGGTTACTGCCAGCAGCCCTACACGCACGCGGGAAAAAGTGCCCTGACATTTTCAGGGCACTTGTGAGGAGACTGTCTGCACGCACGGACACGAAACAGCAGCGAGAGCGCCCCTGCTGGCCCTCTGTGAGGCACCAGGAGGCCCGCGAGCGCCAGGATGCCTACGGGACGGGTAGAGGGGAGGGCACGGCTACGGGGCTCCTAGGGGGCGTTAGAGTGGCCCAGTATCGTCCTCATCCTCGTCTGTGTCGACTGCATTGCGAGCCATCGTCCACAGTGCCTTGTCCCAGGATTGCGCGGTCCCGGTAATGCGCGTCCGCAGCATCTCCACCAGGTCTGGGGGCACAACAATCGTCTCGGCGTCCGGAAGGCGCTCCTGGAGGTGCTCGATCTCCCGTTGCAGCAGCGCATTGCGGAACAGATGTTGGTATGCCCGCGTCACGGTCTCCTCATCCGGGACCACTTTCGCAATGCCAATCGCCGCAAACTTCGCTTCCAGCCAGTCCAGGAATTGCCGCGATGTCATCGCATTGAGTTCGACCCGGGCGCCATGCCACTCCCCGGTATAGTCCTGATGCGAGACCAGAAAGTCGACCTCCGCGTCCGTGGCGCCACATCGCCGGAGGTTCACGCGCGGATCCTTCAGGTCGCCGTAGTCCTCGGGCTCACTCGCGAGGCCCATGGCCTCAACATCGGTGAGCCGCAAACCGAGATCCATCACGTTTGTCTGGCTGGTGTATGTGAAGCGCCGTGTGGCCGACCAGAATTTATCCAGGATCTCAATGCCCGCCTTATCAAAATCATGGGCCACCAGGAACGTGACCCCCTGGCGCGACAAGGCTTCCACCAGGGCACGGGCCGCCGTCACCGTTTGCCCCTTCGTCGACATAATCGCGAGGTCGTAGCGCGCGGCAATCTGCCCGGCCGCGAGCAGTTCGTCAAACCCTTCTTTCTCCAGAAACAGCACATACCGGTAGCGGCCGTGCGGGCCACTCGTCTCGATCTGGTCAAGCTGCAACACCTCCCCGTCCGGGGTCGTGAAGCTGGGGGTCGCCCAGGTCTGGCGGTAGCGCCGGACCTTGAGCGTCCCGAGACCAAACGTTGCTCCGGTATGCGGCTCGGTAAAGTGGCCTCGGTCATCATAGACGACGTCCCAGTCTTTTGTCAGCTCCGGGTAGGCGGCCATAAAATCGGGCAAGTACCCCTGGGTAAACTGGCTGTCATGTTTCCAGATCTTCGCCGGAGCGCGCAGGGCGATCACCATCGGGCGCGCGGCGTACATGATCTGGCGGGCATTGGCGGGGAGGCGCCCGTTGTCACTCGCTTGGAGATACGCAGTTTCCATGACCTGCCACGCGGCCTCTTTAATACTGATCTGCTGCCGCCGCTGGCGGCGTGCTTCCTCCTCAATCGCCTTTGCCCGCACCCGGTTGTGTCGATCTGCCGTGGCCTTGAGCCGTTGCCAGTCCTTCGTCGCGCGGGTGAGCGCCTCGCGCAGGGCCTGCATCCCGATTGTCGCGGGCAACTCGACCGCACTCTTGGCCCGATCCGTCACCGCGAGATGGGGGCAGGCCACGTGCACCAGCAGGGACACCTGATCATGCGTGTCGACGCGGCACTGGTTCATCAGGACGCGCCAGAACGGAAACGGGACACGCAGGCCCGGCGTCCAATTCAGGCCGGTGACCTGCCACCCCGGATCGGAAGCCGTCGTGGACCACCCGCAGGCCACCTCGACCACATAGGGCAGCGCTCTCCGCTCACCTTCGCCGATGCTGCCGATGAGCTTATGAACCCTGGCGATTTTGAGTAGTCTTCAGACCTCGTAAAAGCCCCTGTAATCGCTTTTCCGGCGAGTACCGCAGATTATGTCATCTCCGCGACTTTCCCCATGTTCCTGGTAATCCTATTGAGTTTGCGGGGCATTTTCAGGAGGGGCTGGGTTAGCAAATGATACGCGTGATATTTTCCCCTTGACACCCTTAATTGCAACTTGCATTATTTTCCCATACCAAGGAGGAACCTAACCAATGACAAGCAAGGAAGCCAAAGCCGCGACCCGTCAAAGTCTTGGGCTACCACCAAAACCGGACCCACAACCGACAGTACCCCAGGAGGGTCACATCTCAGAGTTTCCGTACTGGTCATTTAGTAAGAAGCGCTCAACCGTCACGAGGCTTGATATCAGGTATGACGATAATAGTTTTATGAGCCTCATTGCGCCATTGGGTATGCCCAGCCCCTCGTTTGCGGGCTATTTAGACGTGATCCTCTTTTATGGTCAGCGCGATCTGTTTCTTCAGGAGTACGTGGAAATCTCCGTCTACCAGATTTTCAAAACCCTTGACATGGATCCTGAGAACGGCCGCGCTTATGCTCATTTTCACCGCGATATGGAACGGGCGTTTATGGCGGCTATCAAAACAGACTGCTTCCGTAATCCTAAGACTGGTCAGCGTGATACGGTCAGCTACTTTCGGATTCTCAGGCGGATGGAACTAGCCAAACAGCGGCAGGGCGTCAGCCAGTTTTATTTTGACGATCTTTTCCTTGCAAGTCTTCGTAGTGGCTATCTCAAGCGCTTGGACTTCGATTTTTGTCTCGCTCTGGACAAACAGGGGGAAGCCTTAGCCCGGTTTCTCTATGGGCATCTTCTCAAGCGGATTGGTGAGAAGCCACTCTACACGCGCAACCTTTTGGGATTTCTCTCAGATATTGGCTTTGGCTACCTTGTCACTGAAGAAGCCATGCGCTGGAATGAACGCCTCAAGCGTACTGTCTTCCCTGCCTTAGACCTGCTCAAAGGCGAGGCGATTGTGGCTTATGAACTCGACGATCGAGGCAATATTTTTTTCATCCCTCGTGACTGAATTTCCCCGTCTTTTTTTCGGCCTTGATCATGGCGTTGGCCACGTCTGGCCTCTCCGCGTGAGGTTTGACTCCTCGCACGCCCCTTACTCTGCCAAGACAATACATGACTTTGTCCCCTGTGCCTGTGACCAACATCACTATCACTGCAAATTTCTTTGGTTCTTAGGATGCCAGGAGTGACAGATGCGATCACTGCGTCGGCTCCTTTCGGCCACCCACAATATGGAGTGGAAGTCCGTTCGGGGCTGGCTCTTGTTGGATTCCAGGGTCGTGGATTTGCCGATGGCGTACAACTCCACTTTTGTCATCCTCTTCTCCCCTGAAGCCCTTATTTTTCAATAGTCTTAAAAATGAGTTGCGCTTCTCGGACAACGCGAGAGCATAAGACCCCGGAATCCAATAAGAGCGGGATCAAAAACCCCGCGGCGATCGCGCCCGTGTGGTTGGAGAAGCCCGAACGGATCGCGGCTTTAGCGATGCTGACCGTGCTCGGCTTGCTGGTCTACAGTGTGATCCAGCGTCAGGTCCGTCTGTACCTCCTGACGCATGACCAGCAGCTCCCAGGCAACAAAGGGCACACAGCCCTGCCGACCGCCACGGTGGTCTTCACCTTGTTTGCCCCTGTCATGATGGTGCACGTTCACCGGGGCAAGCGAGTCGTCCCGCAGATGTATGGTGTGCAGGCGTATCACTTCATGGTGTGTGATGCGCTCGGGCTCGATCATGCTTGGTATACCGCACCGCTTGCCCAGAAAAACGCGAAACGCGCACGCAACCCTTGAACATGGGCTCACGGCGGCTGAGTAAAGACTTTGAGGCCTTACCGGAGACCACCGAGACGTGGATCAGGATCGCCATGATCCACCTGATGGTGCGGCGTCTCGCAGCCCGAGCGTGAGCTTTTTAGACAGGCTCTCATACACACAGCGGTAAGGTTTGCATCATTTTTTCTCACTACACCCGTTGAGAGGCGTTTGACTACGGCTCTTCTAGGTGTTGGCCCTACTAAAATGATGCAAGATTACCCGCTGCATGTATCAGAGAACTCTTCCCCGCAGGTGCGACAACGCAGTAGGCGGATGCGGTCGCGCCCATAGACCTTTCGCACGGTGAGATTGGCCTCGCTCATGCGCTGGAAAAGGTGGCATTCAGCATTGACACAGGCTAGAGTGTCAAGGTCGAGTCGTTGCATGGCGTCCTCCTGCATTTCTAATCAGCGATGCAAATTCTTCGCTGCCACAAAACTCAAGCCGTTGTGGGTGAGGGCCTGGGCGGTATTGTTGCAGGCGGCAACTTTGTCCATAAAATTCTGTTTCAGATTATCCCAGTCGCCGCTATCGAGGACTTCTTTTTTCTCACGGAAGTAGTCGAGAATGTCCGAAGGGTGGGCACGGGCCGAGTCAATCTCCGGGTCGCCGCCTTCATGTTTTGCGGAGATATTCGCCACGCATCCCGCAATTTCTACCAACTCATCGCGGCGGTTGTAGGGCTGTTTTACGATGGATTTCCACGTTTCGGTGATGTGATGCTCAAAGCGCACCACCTCCTCGAAGCCAAGCGCCTTGCGGAACTGGGCGGTCAGTTCCATGGTCGCGTTGTTGATCGAGTTCGCCCAGTTGAAGCCGATCAGCGGGCTGCGGCCATCGTCGCGGCTGAACAGCTTGGCGGCGGTCATGATCCACAGGGCGTGATAGGGGTTGTCAGAGCCGAAAAAGACCGAGATTTTGAACTGAATATCCACGCCCAGCCGGTAGAGCAAAAAGCCGAGCAAAATCGTTCCGGCGTTGAAGTTGAGCACGTGTTGCACGCCGTAATTGGTGTAGTAGTATAGGAATTCATCGAGCCACATCAGGGCGTGTTCGTTGGGCTGGCCGATACCACCAAAATACCCGGTGATGGTGGCCGGGCCGTTCAGATGTGTATTTGAGCCATCGGTTCCCTTTGTATCGAGAGTCTCCACAAAGGAGCAGCCCATAATATCGAGCGCGGCTACAATGGCGGGCAGGTCGCCATCCATTTCGGATTCTTTCATCCTGCGAACGGCGATAAAGCGCCCCGGGATGAGCGTGCGGTTCTGGATGGCGCACTCACACATTTCGCGGATCCACGGAAAGTATTGCAGCGCTGAAACTTCCAGGGTGACGGCGGATTCATCCTTGAAGTGCATCATATCTGCTTTGGACCCGACTACCCGCTGCCGGTATTCCGTGATCGGAACGAACGCGCCCCGGTCGCGTTGTTCCATTAACCACTGCAAGTCTTTGACATGCTCCGGTTGTCGGGTTTCGACGGCCTTGAGCAGGTTTTCAAGCTTGCGCGACTCGCGGTGTTTGCGGTTGATTTCTTCGGGCGTGCCATAACGGGCGACAACCGACAAAAAGTCGTTTATCACGCGTGAATCAGGATCGAGCAAAACGCTGTTGATTGCATCCAGCCGGTTCTGCGGAATGGCGAGTAACTGGCGAAAGTTGTTATCCATTTTTTAGCTCCCATTAGCAGGTAGGGGCGACTACCAGCCCTTGAACGTGGGTTGTAATAGCCTTTCAGGCCGTTTAGGATGACTTCGCCTGCATTGCCAAAGACCTTGGCCATTTTCGGCTTGAAGCGTGGATAGAGACCAACTTTGTGAGGACCTCTGTTAGCAAATTGAGTGCCAGGCTGCGGGCCAATGTTGCGCTTTATCATATGGCCTTGCACTTCAGCAGCTTAAGATGAAAGACGAACAGGGTAAGGCAGGTGACTGGGCCACCTAATCCGGGACGGCTGTCCCACTGCTATCGCCGTGATAATATCGCCCTGATAGCACTACCTTCACCACGGATCCCAAGGCGCTGGCTAAAACGCTCAGAGCCTCGATCGGGCGTCGGTCACTCCAGTGGTCTCTCTATAGGAGGCAAAAGCGCAGATGCACCCGAGCAAAGCAGTTGCGAGGACTCCGACCTCAGTGGAGTGCCCACAAATGGCCGACGCAGTGATCGAAGCCGATGAGACCTTTTCCCTCGCCAAAAACGGCACGTCGATGAACATCTCAACGGTCAAATACCTGGTGGCCAAGTACGTGAAGAAAGCGGGGATTCGCAAAGAGGTGAGTGTCCATACCCTGCGGCACACCTTTGGCGCGCACAAAGCGGATAAACACATGAGTCTTGCGACCCTCCAGGAGCTGATGGGGCACAAGAAGAAGGAAACGATGCTGAAATACATTCACCTGGCCAAGACCAACTTACGACAGGAGATGGCCGAGACGGCGTTATAGACCCTCGGCAAACAAATGTGCAAAATTCCAGGGTGGGGTTCTAATTCGCCCTCACAGCGAGATCGGGTGAGAGCCGGAGTCGTTCGATAATGAGTGGCGGCTTTTGGTCGAAACGTACGTCATAGCTGCCAAAGCGATTCAGATGCTCCGTCCGGTAGGGCGAAAAATTGGCGATGATCTCAGGCGTTATTGCATAGCCTTCATCAACCAGTTCTTGGAAAATTGGGTATAAGTCAACAAACAGGTAACTGGTTGAGTGTGTCCGCCACGTCGAGTGTATGAATCTCGTGTGGACCGATGTAGGCATGGTGGGCAGGGCCACAAGTACAAATGCTGTTTTTTTGCTTGCCCTTGCGTGTCACCTCGGGTATTCTGTGTATATATGACAGCGCATAGGGCTGTAGAGGGGTTAATCACATGCCTCTATGTGTCTGTGCACCACTAGGTACCCATCACACGCGCTTGGAACAAGGCGTTCACGCCTAACGCTGCAGAGCCTACCCCCCCACGCGGCTGTGAGCGTCTCCTACCCCATCCCATGACGTCAGGAAAGGAGGAACTCCATGAAGAGAGCCTTGCCTCTGTTCGTGCCGTCCCTCACGGGTTGGGTGCTCGTAGCCAGCCTCGTCTTCGGCTGCCCAGACGGCGCCCAGGGAGGGCGTACAGCAGACGGGTCACCTCCGGCCACGGCGAGGACCAAACCCCGGCCCCCCTCTCGGGTGCAAATCGGCCTGGCATCCTGGTACGGCAGGCGATGGCAAGGGCGACCGACGGCCAGCGGGGAACGCTATGATCGGCATCAACTGACCGCAGCGCATCGGACGGCGCCCCTGGGCACGCAGGCGGTCGTCACGAACCTGGCCAATGGGTACACGGTCCGGGTCCGGATCAACGATCGGGGGCCCCACACGCGCCATCGGATCCTCGATCTCTCCTACGAGGCTGCGCGGCGACTCGATATGGTACGCACGGGCACAGCGCGGGTGAAGGTCGAGTTTCTGGTGACCGCGCGGCCCTTGGCGTAGTTCCCTGGCGGGCCAGAGACGCTCAGCGTCCCCTGATCGTGGCGGCGGCGGAGCGCGGCGTGCAGCGCACGCCCTCTGCATAGGGGCAGGCCGGCACGCATGACCAAGGGAAGCGGGAACAGACTATGACGGTGACGGTCTGCATCCATGCCGTGGGGGATCTGGATCGCAAACGTCCAGGGGGACATCCTCACCGCTTGTTGTGTCACGACGGATGAAAAGACGGAGGACGAGCGGCAGCGCATGGGGTATCAACGTCTCCTCACGGCCTCTCCTGCGGCGCAGAGTGCCGCAGGTACCGGGATGGCTCCTGCAGACATGGGCGAGGTAGGGCTGGAGGCGTGCATAAGGCGCAGCCAGGGGCGTCAAGACTCCCGGCGCATCGGCACCCATTCTTCTTGGCGAGAGATGCGATGACTGACTCCATTGACCAACTCCATACCCACCAGAACGAGGGCTCCTCACAGGAAACCAGCGGGGCGCCTCTGACCATCCCCGTGGAGACGCAGATAGCGGTCCAGCAGTTACGCGAGGCGGGGTTTTCTGCGGACCAACAGGCCGCGCTGACCACGGCGCTCCTGCGCGTCCTGGCCCTCTGGACCCAGCAAGCCACCCGGGGGGATCTGCACGCGGAGCATCAGGCCCTGGCGCAGCGCTTGGCGCAGCAGCTCGACGCGCAGTATGAGGACACGCGCCGGGATATCGGGCACCACGCCGATGCCTTACGCGAGGACATGCGCCGTGAGGTCGGGCAGCACGCCGACGCGTTGCGCGCGGAGCTGCGCGACGCGTTCGCGCAGCACGCGGCGCAGCTCCACACGACGCGCTACGAGCCCCCACGCTGGCGGGACGTGCTGCTGTGGCTGATCACGGCGCTGCTCGCCCTCACCACGATCGGGGTCACGTTGTTGGTGATCCACAGTGGGGTGGGCCCATAGTGGAGGGCACGTGCAGACCGGTTCCGCGGTGCCAAGCCGAGCGGACATTGGCCTGGTTTCAGAAGAAATACCGTCGTGTGGTAGACCGTTGGGAGCGTAGTGCCGCCTGTTGTGAGGCATTCGTGGAGATCGATACTCTCAAGTGGTTACGAGCTTTGCGAATTGGCTTAACGCCATAGAATGTTTGAAGATATGAGATCCAAACACAATCGTAGCGATCTTCAAATGAGGCCAATGCATCATGCCCGTAGCACCAGAAAAACCCCCAACCACGCCAATTCCCGTTCCACTCTCTGCCTCCGAATTCACCCACTTTCTCTTGCCGCACCTCACCATACCGAAGCGTGGCCCCAAGGGTAAACTCGGCACGCTCAATGTATGGTAGTGATGTCCATGTAATGCTCGTGCAATGATTCTATGCTACTGTTGACCCAAAGCGCTTACTCACCCAGCAGAGGTCCACTGAAGGTAGTGCACTCCATGTCAGGCTTTTTCTCGCAAACCTTATACGAAGGTTGTTGATTTTTAATGCCTTGTGAAGCCGCCATTACCAGCGAGCATTCCTTGGATATCACTACCCCTTCAAGACTCATCCTTTGCACTCCAGCTCCAGCTGTGGGTGATTTGTAGGGAGGCAGTATGGATTTCCCGGTCTATGACATGCAGGCGATCCTGTCCAAACCCGTGATGGACTGGGCTGCTGAACAGGCGGCTCAACAGGCTGTGCATCCCACGGTGGTGTTGAATGCCTTGTTGATGTACGGGATGTATGAAATGACCCACCAAGGAGCAGAAGGACTGGCGAAACTGCAAGAGTTCATCCACACGCTGAATGCCAGTACGCCTGTTAGGGAAGAACAGCCATGGTAATGGAAGACTCCCTGCTCGTGCTCGTACCGTTGAGCACATCCCGGCTTTCCGGTAGCACCGGAGCAAAAAAGTACGTTATCCCGTCCAGTTTGCTGGATAGCCAAGCTCCAAAGGTGTGTGGTCGCCGATTTCGAATTATTGTCGGTGGGTAACAAGGACCGAATGCACGGACAGCGTACGGCATGTGCAACGGATTCCCCCCCAAACGGGTGCAAAAATTTACCTCTGACATGCTCGGTACCAAGGCGCTCTTAGGAGGCGCCTCGGTGTCTCAGTTCTCTATACCTCGTAATTGCAACCGAACGTTTGTATCCTGTTGCAGTATGCATGACGCAGCTTACCTCTACGATGCTCTTGGTCGACGCCTCTACCTCACCCCTGGCGAGCGCGACGCGTTCCTCTGCACCGCCCTGGGGCACGATCGGCTCCCTATTCTCAGCGCTCGCAGGGCACAACGGGGACGTTATAAGCCTGAGGCGGCGCCCAGTCAATCACCCACACCCCGTGATCGAGTCCAAACGGGTTGCGTTGTGAGACCCCCTGTGAGAGAAAACCCATTAAAACAATTATTTCCGACAGCAGGTAGCTCTGCACTTAACCGTGGTGGAGCTCACTTGTAACGCAAATGGGGGTCCACCATACTCCTCTTGGCCTGCTTCCACACACAGCCAGGAGGAGCGTCATGGACCCCACAACCACATTCTGCCCCAATAGAAACTG
>JBMDXC010000105.1:0-15779 GCA_048594805.1 Candidatus Entotheonellaceae bacterium
AGACGTGCCATGACCCCAGGTCGAAAACCTTCCACCAAGACGTCTGCATCCGCCGCAAGCTGGTGGAGAATCTTCTGGCCTGTCGGGTGTTTCAAATTGATGGCAATACTCTGCTTATTGCGATTGACAAATTGAAAAGCAGCACGTCGGGCTTCAGCTGTTGCTGAGCCTGCGCCAGCCTCAGACGTACCTGTCGGTGGGGTTTCAATTTTCAGCACTGCGGCGCCCATATCGGCTAACATCATCGTGCAAAAGGCGCCAGGGAGCACGCGGATCAGTTCAAGAACTTTTATCCCCTCCAGTGGGCCTGGCATCGTTGCTCCTCCCCGCTATAGAACTCGCATGACGCATGCGTTACGACTGATATCGCTGCGCTTGGCGAGTGTAACACTGCTCTTCAGAGAGAGCAACGCAAGGCATGCCAGAGAGGCCTCCCCAGTAGGGAGCCGCGGTTTCTCACGCGGACCGACGCAAATCGACTCCCGTCATTGCTGCAGGTTGTTCCAATCCCATGACACCGAGAATTGTCGGCGCTATGTCACAGAGGGCTCCTCCCTGGCGCAAGGTGCCATGGAACGTATTATCACAGAGGATAAAGGGCACAGGATTGAGGGTGTGGGCTGTGTGCGGAGCATTAGTGACAGGATCAACCATCTGCTCAGCATTGCCGTGATCTGCCGTGACGACAGCCCAGCCCCCGAGGTCTTGCACCGCCTCGACCAGGCGTCCCACACAGGTATCAAGCGTCTCAACAGCCTGTACGGTGGCGGGGAAATTCCCCGTATGCCCCACCATATCAGCGTTGGCGAAATTAAGGATGACAGCCTCTGCTTGCCGTGCCCGCAAACGCGCTATAGCCGCCTCAGTGATCTCGTTGGCACTCATCTCAGGCTGCAAATCGTAGGTTGCCACTTTTGGAGAGGGGATCAGCAGACGGTCTTCGCCTGCATAAGGTGCTTCCACCCCGCCGTTAAAGAAATACGTCACGTGGGCATACTTTTCCGTTTCAGCCACACGCAGATTGTGGATACCATGCTGGGCGAAGACCTCAGCCAGAATGTGAGCGAGTGACTGCGGCGGAAAGGCCACCGGCAGGTCAAAATCGGGGCTATAATGCGTCAAGCATGTGTAGTGTACTTCCGGTCGCTGTGGGCGCGGAAAACCAGAAAATTGCTGGTCGGTCAGGGCTCGGGTCATTTGCCGTACCCGATCGGCCCGGAAGTTGAAACAGATCACCACATCGCCATTCTGGATGGTACCGACAGAAGAGCCGTCAGCCCGACGTAGCACCACAGGTATTACGAATTCATCCGTGACGCCTTCGCTATACGAACGCTCAATCGCTTCTACGGCGTCGGTAGCCTCACGCCCCTGGCCATACACCATCGCCTGATAGGCTTTTTCTGTGCGCTCCCAGCGCTGATCCCGATCCATACCATAATAACGTCCCATGACTGTAGCCACTGTCCCGATACCCTGACGCTGCATGGCCTCCTTGAGGGCAGTCATGTAGTGGACAGCGCTCTGGGGCGGGGTATCGCGGCCATCAAGACAGGCATGCACAAATACACGCGGGAGAGCATGGGTCTTCGCCATGCCTAAGAGGGCATACAAGTGGTCCTGGAGGCTATGCACACCGCCATCAGAAAGTAGGCCAAACAGATGCAAAGCCGCGGAGCGTTCGTGTGCTATCTGCATAGACCGTTGCAAGGCAGGATTGTGCACAAAATCGCCCTCGCGAATCGACTTGCTAATGCGCACCATGTCCTGATACACTACACGCCCGCTGCCAATATTCAGATGGCCGACCTCTGAACTCCCCATCTGTCCAGGCGGTAAACCTACCGCCTCTCCAGATGCCTCAAGAGACGTCCACGCTGCGCAGCGGTAGAGTCGATCGAATGTTGGCGTATGCGCTTGACTAATTGCATTATGCGGTCCAGCAGCAGCCAATCCCCAGCCATCAAGAACGATCAACACAAACGGACGCACATCGTGTGCCAATGTGTGACTCCTTCATATCGAGAGATAAGAGCACTCGTGAAACATATTTAGCAGTAATATACCCTACGCCCCTGACAATGGTAAGTGAAATTTAATGTAATAACTTAGATTGCCCAGGGTATATAGGTGCACCTAGCAGATCCTTTCCTGTCTTTGGCTCTTATACCATGTCCGAGGTTAGGAAGGGACGTCCAGAACGCGCCCAATTTTTTTTGCGAATCGATTGACACCAACCCTTTGGAGATATATATTGTCTTGCTATGATGCCCTGACCTTACGTTTTCTGTTTCTGCAGAGCTACGAAATCCCCTTAAGAGGGAAAATAAAGCGCTTAGAGGCTCTACAGTATAGAGTCTTGGGTATGAGTAGATGATGCATCAGACCTCGTAAAGGTTATTCCTCTGAATGATCCAACCTGACAGCCGAGGTTGTGCAAGCACTCTTAGGCTGCATTCTCTAAGAGAGCCTTCTTCTTCGAGAAGAGTATGAGTGTTCTTCTCAAAGGAGAGGAAGTCTATAGACTACAAAGAGTATAACGGGGCCGCCTCCCTGGGAGGTAGAGGGAAGAGGTCTGGAGCTATCGATCTATCCAAGTCGAGTCGCTTGGTGAGTCACGGAGTACCTGATGAAGGAAAAGTTGAAGAAGTCGGAGTTAGAAACAGTGCCTGAATTACAGGAGGGCCTTTTTCCCCAGGAACTCCCCCTCGCAGACTTAGAGATGGCTGACACTCCAGAGGAGGCGGAGGAGGCCGAAGATCTTTTCGCGCTTTTTGAGCATAAAGATTTGGACACTGATGGTGCCCTGCCGGAGAAATACAGGCTGGATGAGGCTGAGCCAGGGGATGAAGAGGTCTCTGAGAATGAGCGGGCGTCAGCGCCAGAACCCAGCTATGAAGAGAAGACCGACGAGCCTGTTCTTGTCTATTTTCAAGAGATCCGTTCGGTACCATTACTCGATCGCAAAGGCGAAGTCGAAATCGCCAAACGCATTGAGCAAGCCGAGATGGAGCATCTTGTCTTTGCACTCCAGAGCCCTCTTTTGGCGAGCATTCTGCGCGTCATTCGTAGGCGTTTGCAGGAAGGCGAACTCACGCTGGCAGAGGTTTCTGAGGATGCAGATAAAGTGCCGGCTGACCCCCAAGAGCATCTCCACAATCTACTGGATGCACTCGCGGAGTTTGAACCAGAGCCACGCGCGTCCCAGTCGCAGAGCACGGCGAGGAATGTCGCTGTTGCCTATGGGCTCTTGAAGAGTTTGAAAAGCCTTAACTTCAAAATCTCTCTGCTCCGAGACGTGCTTGAAGAAGCGAAAGAGCGTTACCACAATGTGTCCATAGTGCGGCAAAGCCTTGCTTTAGACAACATGCTAAATACTCCTCTGCAGCAGATCTTGGGGAGTAGGAATGGCACAGACGTGGCCCAGCCAGTTCCGGAGGGGTTTTTTGCTGATCCCGCGGAGATTGAGCGCCTCATTACCGGCCTTGAGCCTATTGAAGAGCGCCTGAAGCAGGCGAAGAAAGAAATGGTCGAAGCCAACCTCCGCCTGGTTGTGAGTATTGCGAAAAAATATATCAATCGCGGCTTATCCTTCTTGGATCTCATTCAGGAAGGCAACATCGGGTTAATGCGCGCGGTTGACAAATTCGATTATCACCGTGGGTTCAAGTTCAGTACGTATGCTAGTTGGTGGATTCGCCAGGCCATCACTCGTGCCATCGCTGAACAGGGCAAAACCATCCGTATCCCGGTTCACATGATTGAAATTCTGAACAAAGTGGTGCGGTCCTCGCAATCACTCACAGTTGAATTGGGGCGCAAACCCTTACCGGAAGAGATTGCCCAGGATACCGGGCTGCAGGTTGAGAAGGTGAAAAATACCCTCAAAGTAGCCAAACGCACCGTATCTCTGGAGAATCATGTTGGGGAAGGGGATACAGAACTAGGGGCGCTCATCGAAGATAAAAAATCGACCTCGCCCTTGGAAGCGGTGATTAATCGTGACCTGCGAGAGAAAATCCACAAGATGCTCAATACGTTGAGTCCAAAGGAAGAACGTATTTTGCGTATGCGCTTCGGTCTCGGGGACGACCCCCCGCATACGCTCGAGGAGGTGGGTCAAATTTTCGGGGTGTCTCGCGAGCGTATCAGGCAAATTGAAGCACAGGCCCTCCGCAAGCTCAAACACCCCAGCCGCAGCAACCACTTGCGGAGCTTTTTAGAAAACTGACCGGTCCCTCTTCACCCTGGCCTGCCTTCTGATGTATGGCAGGCCCAGGGTTTCCGCTTTTAATTAATAATCCTTACGGCCGCACGACGCGGGCTTTGGCTGAGAATTTCCACGAGAGCGGCAGCGATCTTATGGAACTCTGCCCCTGCTTGCGTTTCAGGGTGGCCAATAGCAACAGGGGTGCCAGTATCACCAGCATCGCAGACGTCTGGTTCGAGCGGTATACGCCCGATGAGGGGAATCCCCAAACGTTCGCTTTCCTTCTGTCCCCCGCCACGGCGGAAAATCTCCGTCTCCTTCCCACAATCAGGGCACGTGAAAAAACTCATGTTTTCAATGATCCCAAGGAGGGGCGCTCCTACCTGTTTGAACATCTCGGCACCCTTCTTGACATCCAACAACGCCAGATCCTGTGGCGTGGTGACAAGGATCGCCCCGGTGATCGGGACCGTTTGGGCCAACGTGAGTTGTACATCTCCAGTACCAGGAGGGAGGTCCACCACCAGTACGTCGAGTTCACCCCACTCCGTATCTTGTAAGAGCTGCTGCACAGCGCGCATGACCATAGGACCACGCCAAATCACAGGAGAATTCTCTCCCAAGAAAAACCCTAAGGACTGCATTTTGACCCCATGGTTGAAAAAGGGCAAAATACGATTGGTAGTCGTGACCTGCGGTCTGTCATGTACTCCCATCATCAGAGGAATACTTGGTCCGTAAATGTCAGCATCCAGGAGTCCCGTACGCAGTCCTGCCATACTCAGTGCCACGGCGAGATTGGTGGCGACGGTACTCTTCCCCACTCCTCCCTTACCACTAGCCACTGCAATAATATTTTGTACATCTGGGAGAGGCGTCACAGGCGGCCCCGCCTGTGGCTGCATTTGGCCCTCTGCTGGTCCCTGCTCTTGACGCACCTGGTCTTTGAGGCGCACTTCTACCTGTACTGTCCCAATACCCGGGAGGGTACGCAGTGCCTCTTCTGTGGCCTGCTGTATTTTCGTGGCCACATCCTGCTGGTTGGTAGTCATCTGTATGCCAACGTCAACATCCTGCCCACGGACCTGTACGCTTTTGACGAGTCCGAAGGACACAATATCACGCGTATAACCTGGATATTTTACGGTTTTTAAGGTCTCATATACCTGAGCCTCAGAGAGTTTCTGTCGTCTGAACATGGCTGCCTTCCTTTACAGCAGATACACTCATGCTGCCTGGCTTACTCTATGGTACTTCTGCACGCCTCACGGGCGCAGTGCTCAGCTTATTTTGCAAGGTTGCGGAGCATTTCTGTAATGCGTGGCCCACAACGACGTCCCTGGCAACCACCACTTCCCGAACCAGTAAGACGATTCACTTCCTCTTTGGTCCGCACCCCTGTATCGAGTACTTTCCAGAACACAGTTTTTTTGATGCCTTTGCAGATGCATACGACCTTCATGCCTTCCAAAATCGTGCGAGGCTCTGGAGGCACATCTGATGATGGGTTCACTGCCATGTCAGAGGGTGATGCAGGTGCCGGAGAGGTCTCAGTCAGCGGCGGTGAGGTCGAGAGCCACCCTGGCCCTTCTAAACCGAGTTTGGTAGGATCGAGCCCTGCAAAACCTGTGGTCTTTTTACTGGCATCACGGACAGAAGATTTGTGCCCCGGGTTGAACTGTTTCCTATCTCCACGCTTGTGATCCATGCGCTGTTACCATTAGGCAAGAGGGTATAGCTACATCTGCGTAGTGTGCCGTCGTTACCCGGGACCCTCATGGCGTGTCGAGGGACAGAGGTGGTGCACGGGACAGGCTGCACATTGGGGGACACGCGCTTTACAGACAGTTCGCCCGTGGGAGATGAGCAAATGTGAAAAAAGTGTCCAGTCTTTCCGGCGCACTAACGCTACTAAATCTCGCTCAATTTTATCGGGAGTGGTCTCGGTGGTCAATCCCAGACGTCGCGTCAGGCGCTGCACGTGCGTATCTACAGCAATACCATGAGGACGACCAAAGGCATTCCCCAAAACCACATTGGCCGTCTTCCGCCCAACCCCGGGAAGCCCCACGAGGGCCTCCATAGTGTCTGGCACAGCACCATTGTGCTGCTGCACGAGGGCCGCACAACAGCGCTGAATAGCACGGGCTTTTTGACGATAAAAGCCCGTAGACTGAATATCCCTCGCTAACTCCTCAGGAGCTGCCGCCATATAGTCAAACGCGGTCCGATATTTCTGGAATAACGCGGACGTCACCAGATTGACTCGGGCATCTGTGCACTGCGCCGACAGGATCGTCGCAATGAGTAACTCCAAAGGCGTAGTGAAATTGAGGGCGCAATGCGCGTCTGGATAGGTCTCTTGCAAGATGTCTAGCACTTGTCTCAGACGGCTTTTGACACTGCGCGCCATCATTCCCAGCATCACTCGACCACCATCTGCTTGTCAGTGCGCCCTGGCAATAAGTTAAAGGCAAAACTCACCGCAAACCCCGTATGCAGCTTCAACTCGCACCACAGGTTCTGCACCATTTTGTGGACCTGAATTTGCAGCAGATTCCCAGTGCGCAAGTGTTCTTTTGTATGGCTCCAGAACTGTCGCAGGTCCTCACGTGACGTGATGCGTCCAATCGACCAAATGTTACACTTGCTCAGCAGCAAACGCAGGCGCGAAGGCACTTCCAACTTGGCACGGGCATAGGCCAATTGCAGCTCCTCGATACGGGCGTTGTGAAGCACTCCACCGCGTATACTTGCCAGTGCCTCCAATACCCGCTGCTCGCGGTCGCTGCGCTTGCGGGTTTGGAGCCACAACTCTTCGAGTTCAAGCACAAAGTGCACCCATGCTTTCAAGTAGCCGAGCACTTCTGGAACGCGCCAACGCAGATAGGACAACCGACGGTCTATGGCGTACCCAGGCCGCCGCGCCGTACGGCCTTTCAGGCGGAAAAAGCCCGTCATCATGGGATGATTGCCTTCCAGAATGGCCGCACTTTTATACCACACCAGGTTTTTAAACACATTCCAATACATGGGTGGCGTGGCTCGTTGCAGAATGTTCCGCAGGTTCTCAAAATTGTAAAAAGACTGCCAGGCCTGCTTATAGGCTTCAAACCACTGCTCACGAGACATATGTGGGTGGTCCATGGTTGGGTGGAATGAGTCGTAGCGATTTAAATCAGTGTCGATAGGGACCCCACTTTGCACTGCGTGCAAGTGATCCATGGAGCCTGGAATCGGTGTAAGCATAAAGAACGATGCCTGATCAACCCTTATCTCGTTTTTTAAGCGTTCAATGTCTCGCGCAATGGATTCATACGTATCGAAAGGAAAACCAATAATAAAGCCAACATGCGTGTAGATATTGGCCGCATGCCACGCATCAATGAGGTTGCGATAGTCTGCCGCATCATTTTGCTTCTTATCAGCTGCCTGCAGGTTGTCATCATTGATGCTCTCCATACCAATGAACACCTGCGAACAGCCTGCCTGTCGCGCCAAAGAAATGAAGTCCTTGATTTTATAGGACAAGACGTCCACTTGTATCATAAATTCGATGTGGATGCCTTCTGTGTTCTGCAGCCGGATAAGAGCCTCAAAGATCTCCCGCCACTTTTTGTTACGTGCAAAGTTATCGTCCGTGAAAAAATAAAAATTAATCCCGGACTGCCGGTAATTCTCCTTGATAGCATGCGCAATTGCATCCGGATCACGCATACGCATCTTGCGTCCCTGCACATTAATAATAGAGCAGAAGCTGCAACTAAAGGGGCAGCCCCGTCCACAATCAATAGTACCAAACTGTTTATGGACAAAGCGCCGCAAATATTTTTTATGAATTTTGGGGATTGGAGGCGTGCTTAAATCAGGGGTTGGTTCGAGAAAATTATACAGGGGCTTCAGCTCTCCTAAGAGGACGTCGCGCAGCAGATGTTCCCACTCGGCCTCCACTTCGCCCGTCACGACAGTTACGCCTAGATCCAGGATCTCCTGGATATCAGGCGTGGGGTTATGAAACAGAGCAATGGTGCCACTGACGTGGAAGCCACCGATAATCACATCTACTCCGGCAACGCGGAAAGCCCTGGCAAGATCAACAGCGCGTGGGTATTGATTGGTCTGTACCCCCACCAGGCACACCACAGTTTTCCAGCCGGGGCGATGGCTGCGCCGGATGAGCTTGGGAACATTGATCTTATGGACGGCTTCGTCAAGGATCTCAACCGTCACTTCCAGATCCTCACGCAGCGCGCGACGCCGCTTGACGTCTTCAGTGAGCGCATAGAGACAGGCCAGCGTGTTGCTTGGCAACACCCCTCGCCAATGCCGCAGTATATAGCCATCGTCATCGTACTTCGAGGGTTTGAGCAACACGATGTGGAGACCGCGAATGCCTTGCGTCCGTTCGGCGATCTTACGCTGATCGTAAGTGGCAGGAGAATGAATGGAAAGCAGCGTCATGAGCCTGGTTCCCTTTCAGAAAGAAGATGCATGCTGCACCTTAATGCGATCGAAGTAACACATATGGACAATAAGCTAGGAGACTATACCCGATTTCGGACAACTTCCCTAGGATCTTTGAAAAAATCCTTGCCATCGTCATGGCCATACCCTGGCCCTTACGTGGGAAAACGCTTGTGCTTTCAGGGTGAATTTGCAAAACTTGTATCCGCTGCAGCCCTGGTATAGCCAGCAGTAAGCTTATCCTGAGGGACCATGCTACCCTGTGGAGCACAGGCAACAGCAGGTCCAACCGTGGGGAAAGGAGATGGCTGACATGAATACCCCTGAAGCAGCATTAGGTAAGAAAGAGCCAGGAGCTATGTGGGCACAAGGACTCTGGCTGCACAGCCAGCGCTGGGATCTCCTCTGTATTACTGGCAGCAGTATCCTTGTGGTGGTGCCTCTGGTGCTCTATGCCGTCATAGGCCATTCCGCGACCTTTGTCAACCTTTTTATCGCCGGTGTTATTGGTGGCCCTCATATGTACGCGACTTTTTTCCGGACACTCCTGGACGCGTCCTTTTGGCATCGTCATCGCCTGCTCGTCGGGAGTTCATTGGGGATTCCAGTACTCGTCGTGGCCTGTGCTCTCTGGAACTTCCAGCTCCTGATCACGCTGTTTTTCTTCTGGGCTTCGATTCATGTGCTGCACCAGATCATCTATATTCTGGAATGCTATGAACGCAAGCAGCATGGCTATCTGCAGCGCTGGGCCCGGTTCATTGATTACGCCGTAGTCTTCAGCAGTCTCTATCCTTTGGCTTCGTACAAATTTATCTATGACGAGTTTTACATTGGCGAAACACGTTTATTGTATCCTGAAATGCTCAAGACGCCCATCGTGTGCTATGCTATTTCCGGCTTCTTTGCCCTTGCCCTCCTGCTGTTTCTTGGCAAAACCATCCGAGAAATACAGCAGCGGACCGTGCATTATCCCAAGATTCTCTTGATGATGACGACCATTGGCCTGGCGTTCTTGATTACCAGTTATAGCGGTCAGCATCTCGAAATTGCGTTTCAGGGTTTTAACACCTGGCATTCGTTCCAATATCTCGCTCTCACCTGGTATATTCACACCCTACGGCAGCAACGGGGTGAGAGCGCCAGATCGTATATCCCCTGGCTATCAAGCGCTGGCGCGAGCCACTTTGGCTGCTTTTATGGGATTAATGCGGCCTGCACGCTCGGTGCGCTGTGCCTTATTGGCGGTGTGTTCTGGCTCTCGGGCCTCACTTTTGAGCACAGCTACTACATTGTGGTACTCTCGTTTCTCCTCATCCACTACTGCCACGACCATGTGCTCTTTACGCAGGTTGAGGATGTCGTGCGGTAGGTAGACGGGCAGAAACGAGGCATTACACAGTGGCGCGTGCAGCCGCCTGGTGCCCAGCACGTTGTATCAGTACTGTGCTGAGATGACGGCGGAACTCTGCTGAGGCATGCAGGTCACTTTCAGGCTCTATTTCAGAGGCCGCCGCCTGGGCGACGTCACGGAGACGCGCCGCATCCACGGTGTGTCCAAGCAACAAGGCCGGGGCAGCGGCAACGTGATGTGGCACACCCCCTACGCCGCATAGTACTACTGCCACACACGTGCATTGCTGTGCCGTATCCAACGTCAGGAGCACGGCCACCCCTACCATGGCAAAGTCGCCATGACGGCGACTCTCTTCCATAAAACACCAGCCAGTACCTGGGGGAGGACGTGGAAAGCGGACCTCCGTAAGAATTTCATCAGGTTCTAAAGCCGTCGTCAAGTAGGCGCGAAAGAAGTCGGTGGCAGCAATCTGCCGTGTCCCACGCGGTCCCTGTACCTGCACACTCCCCCCATGAGCTACCAGGACCGCCGGCAACTCGGCTGCGGGGTCAGCGTGGACGATGCTACCCCCTACAGTCCCCCGGTTACGAATGGCCCTGTGGCCGATGAACCTGGTGGCCTCATACAGTAGAGAATAGTCCTGCCGAACGCTCGGTGTGCGCTCGAGACTGCGCTGGCGCGTCAGCGCACCGACAGCTAGAACCCCGTCGCGCTCCACGATGTAATCGAGTCCGGGAATACGGTTGAGATCAACGATATACTGCGGCCGTGCCAGGCGGAGATTCAACATGGGCATCAAGCTCTGCCCACCAGCCAGGAGCTTCACAGCGTCACCGTGCTCCCTGAGCAGAGTTATCGCTTCTTCAAGGGTCGACGGAGCAGCATAGGTAAATGGTGCCGGTTTCATAGCACTCCTTGCACTCCTTGCTTGTGGAAATCCTGTATGTAGGTAGGCACTCTACTGCACTCTGCAAACTCGCGTCAAGGATGAGGCCAGCATATGATGGACTTTCTTTGGCAGGACGCATACGATATGTCAATCAAGACAGGTTCCTGACGTCACCGCTCGTAACAGGAAAGTCCTGCCACAGGACTTCGAGAGGAGGCCAGCATGCCCCTGGAAAGACCTGCCTATGTATCTGACTTGATTGTTTATCTGCTGCATGGACTGGGGATTGAGTATGTCACCCTGAACCCGGGCGCGACGACCCGTGGCATGCATGAATCCCTGGTCACCTATGGTGGCAATACGGCGCCCGAAGTGATTACTTGCTGTCATGAAGAGATAGCCGCCGCTATGGCTGAGGGTTATTACCTGGCAACGGGTAAGCCCCTGGCTACGTTAGTGCACAATATTGTCGGCCTGCAACATGCCAGCAAGGCCATCTATGAGGCCGCACTGCGCAGTACCCCTATGCTTGTGCTCGGCGGCACCGGACCGCTGGACGCTAGCCACCGGCGGCCCTGGATCGACTGGATTCACACCGCGCAAGTGCAAGCACAGATCGTCCGCGATTACGTGAAGTGGGACGACCAGCCCCAGGGCGCCCAGAGTGTGGCGGAATCCCTCCTGCGCGCCTACCAGATTGCCATGACCGACCCTAAGGGGCCGGTCTACCTCTGCTTTGACGTCGAACTGCAGGAGAGTCCTCTGCCGGCAGACTTTCAGCTCCCCGATCTGGCGTACTACCGTCCTCCGGCCGCGCCTGCAGGCAACGCGGCGGTGCTTGCTGAGGCAGCAAAAGCGCTGCTAGACGCCGAGTCGCCCGTAGTGGTGGTGGAGGGTCTGGGGGAGAGTCCGGGTGGATCGGCAGCCCTCCAGTCGCTGATTGAGCTGCTTGGTATACCGGTGCTTGAGCAGGGCTCCGCCTTCAACCTGGCCAATCGGCATCCCCTAAACCTCACCGGCGCCAACGTCGAAGTGCTCAAGGAGGCTGACCTGGTCCTGACTGTCGGTGTGAAGGACATCGAAGCCGCCCTGAAGCGGCCGGTGCCTGAAGCCGGGAGCGTGCCCTCGGGCCAGCCACGGGTATCGGCTGGCTATGGCCGGCGCTATGAAAGCCTGATTCCTGCCGGGGCGCGACTCATGCGCATCGGTCTGGAAGACTATGGAGTCAAGAGCTGGGCTAGCAGTTACGGTCGGCTCTATCCCACAGCATTTCCCATTCTGGGAGACGGGGTGCAGGTTCTGCGGGAACTGCGGCGGCTCTGTGCCGACGCCATGGATGGTGGGGTGCAGCAGCGCGTGATAGCCAGATCGGCGCGGGCCAGGCAGCTCCACACCGCTATGTACGACCGCATCCAGCAGGATCTCCAGACCCGCTGGTGGGGGCAGAATCCGACCTCGACCGCCAGGTTGGCCGCCGAGATCTGGGAAGCTATCAAGGGTGAGGACTGGGTCCTGGTACACGGCTCTCTGAGCGGTTGGGAGCGGCGTTTGTGGGAGGTAACGGACGGCACGCGCTGGGTGGCTGGCGGTGGGGGCACCGGCACTGGCATGGGCGTGGCCCTGGGCGCGGCCCTGGCATGCAGGGGTACGGGCAAGGTGTGTGTCAGCATCCAGAACGACGGCGACCTGCTCTACACACCGGGGTCACTCTGGACAGCGGCGCACCATGACATCCCCATGCTGGTGGTCATGTTCAACAACCGCTCCTACTATCAGGATGTTGGACATCAGACGGCGATTACCAGGATGCGCGAGCGCTCCCTGGAGCGCGTCGGGGTAGGCGTCAGTTTGGAGGGCCCCGCCACCGACTTTGCCACCCTGGCCAGGAGTTTTAGCCTCTATGGGGAGGGACCCATTGTCGAGCCGGAGGCAATTCGCCCCGCCTTAGAGCGGGGCCTGCGGGTGGTTAAGGAGGAGAAGCGGCTCGCCCTCATTGACACGGTGACGCAGCCCAGGTGATCCTGGTGGCGCGACGCAGAGGACTGCCTCAGGTGATGCCGTACCGCGAGCGGCAAAATACGGTTCCACACCCAGGAGTCCTGCAGTAGGATAGGCGGCGGGTAGTAGGTATGAGGAGGCATGCCCAGCATGCGGCACGGAGGTCGCACACTCGGGGTAGTTGGCTGGATCGTCGGATGGACTGTGCTGCTTGCTGTTGGGGTAGGGCAGGCGATAGAGCGCTATCAGATCGCGCCGCAGAAGAGCCAGTTGCAGTTTAAAGGCTACTCACTGTTGGCGAATGCGCTGGGCACATTTCACCGCTTTTCGGGGGAAATCGTCGCCGATGCCCAACAATTGCATGCCTCATACGTCCGTTTTGTTATTGAGGCCGCCTCCCTCGATACCGCCAACGCTCGACGCGATCAGCACCTGCGTTCGAAGGATTTTTTGTTTGTTGACCAGTATCCGACCATCACTTTTACGTCCACGGCTATCACCAGAGATGGCATAAAATATGTGGTGCAGGGCGATCTGGAGATGCGCGGCGTGACCAAACGCGTGACCCTTCCTGTGGCCGTAGAACAGCGGCAAGACGAGATTGTCGTGCAGGGGAGCGTCTCGCTCAATCGCAGGGACTTTGGCATGCAGTACCGTGGCTTTTTTAACCCGGTGCAGGATGCAGTGGATGTCACATTTACCATCGTAGGGGTGAAGTCATGAGCGAGCCAAACCCTCTCTCGCCCATGTGGAGGGCAAAAATCATGGCTAGAGCATTCTCGGGACTCGTGTGGCTAAGCACCATGCTGGTGCTGGCCCTGTGGAGAACAACAGGGGCAGTGGAGGAGGTACAACTCGTCTATGTCGGCTCCACGACCACCAGCGTGTGGCGTGGCATCGAGCAAGGCTTGCGCGAGGCTAATATTCTGGGTGGCTATACCGGTTACACTTATACGGTCGAGCCCGTGAGCCTCGAGGCCCTGCTGGGGGCGCAGCGTGACAAGCTCCCCCTGGCAGTAGTGGCAGCCACAGACGCCGAGACCTTACAACACCTGAGTGCCAAGTTCGCCGCTGCCAGTGTGGCCGTCATGAATCTGCTGGCAGACGATGACGCGTTGCGCCAGGCCTGCCTCCCCAACCTGTTGCACGTGGCCCCGAGTGCGCGCATGAAGGCCGATGCGGTTGCCCAGTGGCAGAAGAGGAAACCGACTGCGCAAGTCCAGGCACGTGCCTGGCACGAGGATTTCACCAAATTTGCGGCGGGGGAGTTGAACAACCGTTTTCGCAAGGCGCAGGGCGTTGTGATGGACGATAGCGCCTGGGCGGGGTGGGCTGCGCTCAAGCTGCTCTCTGAGGCTGTAGCACGGGCACAGAGTACGGAGCCAGCGCGCATCCTGGCATACTTACGCCACGAGATGGCTTTTGACGGGCAAAAAGGCGTGCCGCACACGTTCCGCGACACAGGCCAGTTGCGTCAGCCCCTGCTGCTCGTGGAAGCAGGGAAACTGGTTGGCGAAGCGCCAGTTCCTGGGGTTGTCGACACTAACGACCTGGACAGCCTTGGTTTGACCTCGTGCAAGCGGTGAAGGTGGTACTTCAAGCTGAAGGAACCTCTATATGAAACACGTTGCCATGGCGTTGTGCCTGCTCCTCGTAGCACTCCGGACTGCTGTTGCTGCACCGACGTATCGTGCCTTTGTCACCAACGAAAACGATGGCACGCTGTCGGTGCTCGATATCCGCAGTGGCAAAGTAGAAACCACCGTATCGGTGGGTAAGCGTCCACGTGGCATTGGCTTCGCACCAGATCGCTCTCAGGTCTATGTCGCCCTCGGAGATGAAGACGCCATTGCCGTGGTGGATACACGGACCCTCCAGGTCGTCAAGAAACTCCCGGCCGGCTCTGATCCTGAGACCTTTGCTGTCCATCCCAATGGCCACATTTACCTGTCAAATGAGGATGCCAATAAGGCCAGCGCCCTCGACCCCGTGGCAGGGAAGGTGGTGGCAGAAATCCCAGTGGGTATCGAGCCCGAAGGGGTTAGTATCTCACCTGATGGCAAACTGGTCATGGTCACGAGTGAATCAACGCATATGGTGCACGTCGTCACCATACCAGATCATAAAGTGATCGCCAATATTTTGGTCGGGGCGCGCCCACGCGAGGTGACATTTTCAACGGACGGACGCTGGGCATACGTGACGAGCGAAATTGGCGGGCAGGTGAGCAAGCTGGACGTCGCTGCCAACAAGGTGGTGCAGGCCGTGCCAGTGGCTGTACCAAACGCCAAACCCAAAGGCGTGCTCCTGAGTCAGGACCAGCATACCCTCTATGTCTCGACAGGCGGGGGCAATGCGGTCGCCGTTGTGGATGCAGACACGTTGGCGACGAAAACTGTCATCCCCGTCGGCAAGCGGGTGTGGGGCCTGGCGTTGTCGCGCGATGGCACCCGCTTGTATGCCTGTAACGGCCTGGACGGCACTGTCTCAGTGATTGATACAACGACGCATCAGGTCAGTGCCACCATGCAGGTGGGTTCACGTCCCTGGGGGATAGTGCTTGATGACTGACGTTGCTAGGATAAGCTGCTGAAGCGGTATCGGCAGAGGGCGGCACGAGCAGAAAAACGGTGAGGACCATGATGATACTAAGCCAACGGCGACTGCTTGGCGATACCTTCCGGAGGATCAGGCCATCCAGCCCCCACACACGCCCCGCGCGCGCCCCAAGGAATATGATCATCGAGGTGATGAGCAGCACATGAAATCCCTGCTGACCGAAGCTCATCCATTGTGTTGCCAGACCGTAGTTGAGCGTGAGCAAAAGCCCTATTAGAGCTGTCAGGCCTATACAAAAGCCC
>JBMDXC010000106.1:0-30149 GCA_048594805.1 Candidatus Entotheonellaceae bacterium
TTCCGCGAGATCCGTATCCGCCGCGATCCGGATTGCCCGCTATGCGGGGCCAATCCGACTATCACCGAGCTGTTGAACTACGAGGAGTTCTGCGGGCTTGAGGTGGCTGCATCAGCTGCGGTAGGTAACTGAACCAACTCGCTTTCTCACCCTCTCCCCAGAGAAGAGGGTGAGGGGCTTTGTTCCCACGACCCTCTGGACCCCTCATCCCCAGCCTCTCCTCCAGGAGAGGGAGTTTCAGGAGCGCTTATCATGGCGGGCGATCTCGGCACGCAGTTCCTCAGCCAGTTTTGGATCGAGTTGCTCAAGAATGGTCAAGTGTTGCTTCGCTTCCTCAATCTTGCCGATCTCGAGATAGGCCTCACCCATATACTCATGCGCTTCAGCGAGCTTGGGATCGAGCATCAGAGCCTTGCCGTACAGTTCAATGGCTTTATCGTATTGCTTCAGCTTGCGGTAAGAGTAGCCCATGTTACTGTAAGCCAGAGCATGTGAGGGATTCTCCTTGAGAACGCCTTCGAAGGATTTAATGGCTTTCTTGTACTCCCCAGCTTTGAGATAACGATAGCCCGTCTCATACTCCGTTTGCGCCTTGGCTGGGCTGGCCGGCTTTTCCTGGGGACTATCCCACCGACTGCTGCCACCGCCATTGCCACCAGCGTCGGCTCGTGCCACCACTGGTGCAACGAGCAGTAAACCACCGCACAAGACCCCAAGCCATGCTTGCCGTACCATGAGACTTTCTCCTCTAAATGAAGGGCACAAGCTCAGCAGATATGTGTGGGTCGATTATACCATCCGCCAGGACGAACTCACCAGCCAACCTGGCACAGTCACCTACTCCTCCATCCCGAATCGTTGGTTGACATGCCGAGATGATTCTGATTATGATACAATGACCCCATAAAAATATGCGTGTAGCTTTTCTTGATGCCAGGGATACCATGCTGAGGCTTTTGTCAACCTTTTCGCAACGGAGGTACAGAACACGAAAACTGGTGCCGCCAACCTCCACCATAGGAGCATGCCACAGACAGGGAGAACACCCATGGCAGACGCAAGCCATCTGGAAAGTCTCAGCCGCGTTGACGATGTGATCACACCCCCGGCCGCACTCCGGCAGGCAGCCTATTTGCAGCATCTCGACGAGACCCGGCGTCAATCTATTGAGCACAACGAAGCTTTCTGGGCCAAGGTGGCTGGAGAGTTGGCGTGGTTTCGTCCCTGGGACCGGGTATTTGAGTGGGAGTATCCGCGCTTTCGCTGGTTCGTTGGGGCGCAGTGTAATATCACGGCCAATGCCCTGGACCGTCACGTCAATTCCTGGCGCAAGAATAAAGTCGCCTTTGTCTGGATCGGCGAGGATGGCAGCGAGGTGACGGTGTCGTATGGGCAACTCCTGCGCCGCGTAAACCGTGTTGCCAATGCGCTCAAATCCCTGGGGGTGGAGAAAGGCGACCGCGTCGTCATCTACATGCCGCTGACCATCGAAGGCGTCACGGCGATGCTGGCCTGTGCCCGCATCGGTGCAATTCACAGCGTAGTGTACGCCGGTTTCAGCGCTGGGGCGCTGCGTAGCCGTATTGAGGATGCCCACGCCAAAGTCGTCATGACTTCTGATGTGACGTATCGCCGTGGTCGAGCGGTCGATCTGAAGTCGATCACTGAAGAAGCGGTGGGTGGCCTGGACTATGTCGAGACGGTGCTTGTGCACCGTCGCCAGACGCCACAGGTCGAACTGCGCACGGCACGGGAAGGGGCGCCGTTAAACTGGCGCCCCTCCGCCGTCGCAGACGCGGGGAACGGGCCTTCAGGCCCTGCGCCGACGCAGTCGCGCCAGCTGGACTTCAACGAGTTAGTGGAGAGTCAGAGTGTCGAGTGTGCCCCGGAAGTGATGGACGCCGAGGACCCTCTCTACATCCTCTACACCAGCGGCACAACGGGGAAACCCAAAGGCGTGCTGCACGTGCATGGGGGCTACATGGTAGGGACGTACTATCACCTCAAGGCGTTCTGGGACATCCGTGATGAGGACGTGTTCTTCTGTACATCGGATATCGGTTGGGTTGTCGGGCACAGCTATATCGTGTACGCCCCGCTCGTGGCTGGGACGACGACGGTGTTCCGAGAAGGCGCCCCCGATTATCCCACGCCAGGGGTGATCTGGAGCATCGTCGAGCGGCACGGCGTGTCGGTCATGTTCACTGCCCCCACGGCCGTACGTATGTTTATGCGCTATGGCCCGGAATATCCCCAAAAGTACAACTTGAAAAGCCTGCGGTATCTCACCTGTGCTGGCGAGCCCCTGAATCCTGAAGCCTGGCGCTGGGCGCATCAGTACCTGGTAGGGGCTGGCGCCTGGGGCTATGTGGCCGATAACTGGTGGCAGACGGAAACCGGTGGCCCCTGCCTGGGCACCCCGATTTGTATCGATTCACGGCCTGGGAAGGTGGGCAAACCCCTTCCTGGCGTTGTCGCTGATGTCGTCGACCTCCAAGGGAATCCCGTACCGCCCGGGCACGGCGGGCTGCTGGTGCTCAAACGTCCCTTCCCGCACTTTTTCCGCACGGTCTATGGGGACCCTGAGCGTTATGAACGCGACTGGGGCAGAATTCCCGGCTGCTATCTCACCGGCGACGTAGCCATCAAAGACGCCGACGGTTACTTCATGGTCGTAGGCCGTGCTGACGATGTGATGAACGTGGCTGGCCATCGCATCGGCACCGCTGAGGTCGAAAGCTCCCTCGTCAGTCATCCCGCCGTGGCCGAAGCGGCCGTCATTGGCAAACCCGATGCCCTGAAAGGCGAATCCATTAAAGCGTTTGTCACGCTCCGCGTCGGGTTTCAGCCCTCGTCAGAGATGATGCAGACGCTGCAGAACCATGTACGCCATGACCTTGGCCCCATTGCCCAGCCAGGCGAGATTGACTTTGTGGACAAACTCCCCAAGACGCGCAGTGGCAAGATCATGCGCCGTCTGCTCAAGGCCAACGAGCTGGGACTAGAGCCAGGGGATATTACGACGCTGGAGGATTGAGTGGGGCATATGTCAGGGTTTTTTCCTTTGAGGTTGGGCCTTGGGTAAGTGGTGAGGGAGTCCCTCTCCAGAGTGCAGTTCCCTCGCCTCGCACCCTCAGAGCGCTAACCGATGTCCCAGCCAGTATGGGAGACGTCGAGATCTGTCCCATGAGGACCAGCCCACTTCATCTCAAAGGCGCCTGGTCGCGTGGGGCCATGGCGGTATGGAGGTGCTCTGCACAGACCATCTTAATCCAGGCTTGACGCGTAACACCGATACGTTGGCATTCCGCGTCAATCTCCCGCAGGAGGGCCAACGGAAAGTCAATGTTCACCCGCTGCTTGGCACGATAATTCTGCGTAAAATGCGTGGAAATATCTTCTCCACGCTCGGCGCGCTCCGCTAGCGCCTCGATATCTTCCACATGGGCAGGCTTATTGGACTGCGCGTTCATAGGCTTGCTGCTCCTGTGAGGTCGCATGCCATGCGGTGACCACCCACATGTATTCCCCGATGGCATCTTGGCGATACTCAGCAATGAAAGTGACCAAGCGTCCCCGCACAAAACCAATGATCCGATATTGTTCTGGGTCATCATTGCGTTGGTCTTCTACGTACGGGAGACTTAACAAATCATGGAGAGAGGCAAAGTCAATCTGACGTCGTTGCTTAACCTCCTGTCGTTTCGCTTCATCCCAGCGTATACGCATATGAATGAGAATAAATCAATAAAAGATTTAATGTTGTGTTACATAGATGGTATGATTTCTATACCGTTTTGCAACTCTTCGCACCTACATGCCTACGCTGAGTGATGTTATACGCCCCTGCTGGCGTGCCTGACCACTCGTCACGTGTCCGCCGTCGTTGTCAGCTCTTACACCGTGTGCCAAAAAAGTGCTTTGCATTTCTCCTATACTCGTAGGGATAATTCCGTCACAAGGTACACGGTCTCTCGTCCGGAGGCTGGCACCGTATGAGGCCGCACAGATGAGTGGGAAGGATATATGGCAGACAACATCACGCACGGCCTAGCGGCAGTGCTGCTCGCACAGGCAGGGTTGCGGCAACGCTATGGCGCATTAGCGACGGCAGCGCTGCTCGTAGGCTCAGAGCTCCCGGATTTCGATGCGCTCTTTGAGCTTGGGGGGGCTGTCACCGGCTTTGTGCACCATCGTGGCATCACGCATTCGCTGCTGGGCGGTGCCGGGCTCGCGCTACTTGGTGCCGCGCTGCTGCGCAGCGTGTGGCGCTCACACCCCTATTGGCGCGTGACGTGGCTGGTGTATCTTGGGGTGCTCCTGCACATCGGGATGGACTACCTGACCTCCTATGGTACGCAGATCTTCCTGCCATTTCATGCTGGCCATTATACGGCTGACGCCGTGTTTATCGTTGACTTCACGTATTCGGCGCTCATGATCACCGGGTTGCTGCTCGTGCGTATGGTACGCCGTCAAGGTCAGGAGCGATACGGGAGAGCGAGTCTCATCTGGATGGGGGTGGGAGGCATCGTCTGGCACGCCGCTCCCGCCCTCACGGAGCGGCCCCTAATGTTGCTGGCCCTGCAGAGTGCCGGACTGCATGTCATAGCCTTTGCGCTCGTCGTCGGACTCATGGCCTGGGTCTGCCGGCACTGGAAGGAGCACCGTGCCGTGGTGCTTGGCCAGATCGGGGTGGGGGCAGTGCTGGGGTATGTGGCCCTGTGTATGGTGACTCATGCTGTAGCGCAGCACCAGACGGCACGCGCCTTAGGACCCCAGATGGCAGATGTACGGCGCCTGGCGGCCCTCCCTCTCCCTGGTGCCGGGCCGTTGCAGTGGCGCGTTATCGCTGTGACGGATACGGCCTATCTCGTCAGCCGTGTCTCCATTGTTCCAGGGGTTGTGACAGCACCCCAGAGCATTGCCAAAGGCCCAGATCCAAATAACAGTGTGATCCAGGCTGCGAGCCAGTACCGTCTGGTGCGTGTGTTTTGGGATTTTGCCCGATTTCCGGTGATCGACTACTATGTCCAGGAAGACGAAACCGTCGTGCGGTACACTGACTTACGCTTCAGCGGTGATGGGCGTAACCGCAGCTGGTTTGACCTCACTATCCATTTTGATCCGACTGGACAGGTACAGGTCATTAAGTTTCTCAACCGCCTTTTTCACCCCACTCATCCTGAGTTCTGAGCGCTGCCCAACGGCTCGTAGCAAGTAAAAAAGCCGCAAAAAATCCCACAAAGACTCCCGCCCCAAGAATGGTCATATATCCTGCCGCCGTGGTATCTATACGCGGAGCGTGCAACACCGTAACAAGGTATCCAACGCTGACACCAGCAGCAAGTGACCACCCGCTGAGACGCACCAGGGTCGCGAAGATCGCGGCCAGCACACCTGGCCCGACCTGGCAGTGCCATAGGTAGGTCACGCACTGGTTGCCATCGAGCAAAGCCAGAAGCGCGAGACCAGCACTCAGACCCACCCAGAGGTGCGGCGGAGAGGCCGTAAGGAGCAAGGCCAGGGTGAGATTGACCATCCCCACCCCACCACTCCAGACCACGAGCAGGCGTACACCCGTGAGACCGCCGAGCCCTGCCAAAATGCCGGCGAAGAGGGCCAGCACCACAATGCCGCGCGCCTGGGATAGCAGGAGGGGATGGCAGGCCCAGAGCAGGGTGAGCAACCCTAGCCAGAGGCTTAAGACAACCCGTTTGTACAGCATCGCGCCGCTTCCCTCAGCAGCCATTATGAGAGCCTTTGACGCCAGCGTGGACCAGATGCCATGGCTGGGTGGAGGCCACGCAAGGGGTCTGCAGAATCCTGGAGAACAACTGGCACGCCGGCACGGCGGAACTGCAGCAGGCGCAGATCCATCTCCAGGCGCCACAGGCGTGCAATGGCCTCGGCCTGGCCTGGTTGGTGCAAGTCTGGCATCACATACACCGGCGACAGGACCACCAGGACCAGTTGAAAGGCCCGCGCCAGGAGGTCGTGTAAGGCGGTTTCAAGACGCGGCTCCAGCAGGGTGGTCAGGACAAAGATGAGTGCCCCCGGCGGCATTACCCGTGGCGGAATGAGCGTCACATCCTTGGTCAGATAACTAAAGTGGGTGCGTGTCTCCAGCAGGGCATCGAGCAGGCGATACAATTGTAACTGGCCCACCGCCGGTGGCACCCAGGTACAGACACCGCCGTAATTAATCAGGCCCACACGATCCTTGCAGTAGAGGTAATGCGCCGCCAGGGACGCCGCGGCACGGACCGCCACGTCCAAGGTATTGACGCGCTCCGTGCCAATCGACACGAGTGTGTCCAGGAGGATGACCACATCGGCGTTGCGCTCACAATAGTAATCGTTCACGTACAGCTGCTGCCGAGCCAGGGAGGTGCGCCAGTGCACCCGCCGGAGTCGATCGCCGCTGCTATATTGGCGTACCCCGGCAAACTCCAAGCCCTCACCAGCACTGGGGGAGACATAATGGCCAAAAGAGGCATAGGTGTGTAGGGGCGGCAGATGCCGCGGCAACGGGACGATGCGCGGGTACACGCTGCAGACCTGCTCCTGTGGTGACTCAAACAACCAGGGCTGGAGATCAGTCGCCGGGTGGACCCGGCCATACAAGCGTCCCAGGGTATACTTGCCACGTTGGGCAAACACCACGGTATGCTGAAACGTGCGCACCTCAGCAGGGCGCAGCGTACAGACGAGACGATTACTGCCGGCCACACAGGTGGCTTCGCGTGGCAACACATGCCACAGCTCTATGGGGGGCACGGCGGTTTCCGCCTTGATCGTCATCTCCACCGTAATGGGGTCGCCTTCAAAGGCACGTTGTGGGGTGACCTGGCAGTGCACCGTGAACAGCGGTGTGGTCCGTACTACACGGCTATACAGCAGCGTCACGGCGAGCGGTAAGACGGCGCAGAGGGGTTCAAGACGCCGGCTTACCGTGCTCAGCAGGACACCAATCAGCAGCAAAACGAAGTAGTAATAATTGAGGGCGGCATTGCGCCGCTGCATGTTCACACGTCGACCTTCGGGATAGGGGTACGCTCCAGGATATCCCGGATGACATGCTCGGCCTGAATGCCCCGCACCCAGAGTTCAGGTTTTAACAGCAGACGATGCGCCAGCGCCGCTGGAGCCATAACCTTCACATCATCGGGCAAGACAAAATCCCGTTCCTGTCCCATGGCATGCGCGCGTGACAGCTGATACAATGCCAGTGACCCGCGTGGCGACACCCCGATCTGCACATGCGCGTGCTGGCGCGTGGCCGTGGTCAGGCTGACAATATACCGTTCGATAGGTTCGCTGGCATGGACGTGCTCGACCGCGGCCTGCATAGAGAGCAACTGCTCGGCGTTCAGGACAGGGCGCAGGTCAATGCGCTCCTGACCTCTGGCCCCACGCCTGGCTAAAATCTGCCGCTCTTCCTCCGGGTTCGGATAGCCCACGCGCAGGCGCATAATAAACCGATCCAGCTGGGCTTCAGGGAGCGGATAGGTCCCCTCGAGCTCGATCGGATTCTGGGTCGCCAGCACCACAAACGGTTGCGGCACAGGGTATGTCGTGCCCTCAATGGTGACCTGACGCTCCTGCATTACTTCCAGGAGCGCCGCCTGGGTCTTGGGTGGCGCCCGATTCACCTCATCGGCGAGTACCAAGTTGGTAAATAGCGGACCAGGGCGAAAGTCAAACTCGCCCAATTTCTGGTTGTAAATGAGTCCCCCAGTAATATCGCCCGGCAAGAGGTCAGGGGTAAATTGAATGCGTTTAAAGTCCAGACCGGTCACCTGGGCCAGCAGACGTGCCGTGAGGGTTTTCGCCAGACCTGGGAAATCCTCGATGAGGATGTTCCCACCACTATACAGCCCAAGCAACAGGTGCTCCAGCACCTGCTCTTTCCCGACAATGACCTGTTGTAGAGCCTCCAGCACCGTACGCGATAGCTTGGCGGCTTCGACAATCTGCATCACAGAGCCTCTACGCATTGTAACATCTCGACCACAGTGTTCACCCGCTGCTGCCGCTGACAGTAGCGCGCCCAGAGCCCGGTCGCTTCTGGACGCTGCAGGAAGTCCAGGAGGGTCGGGTCAAGGTGCGCCAGTTGCGAGGCGCTGAGCGCTTCCAGCTCTATATCGGGCACACCACTGACACGGAAGGCAATCAGGTGTCGGAGGCGTGGTTTCAGTACTTCCTGCACATAGTGTGGATCCTTGCGCACACTATGGATCGCGTCAGCCGCACTAAAATGTCTCTCCAGTCCTGGAGGCGATGGCGCGACTGTCGGGAGCGTGTGCCACGGTGGGATTTCGGCTGGTAGGCGCCGCATGACACGACGGGTATAGTTGCCCAGGCGCGTGCAGAAGAAACACAGCAGTCCATAGAAAAGCACCAGCAGGATGAGGCTCTGCAAGTACTGGTTGAGCAGCAAATACAGCGGAATGAGCACCAGGGCGAGGAGCGCCAGTGTCCCGGCGTCGTGCAAAAAGCGCGCCGCGGGCGTGAGAGGTTCAGACATGTGCCGCATGCGTATCGTCCTGTTGCAGGTGCGCCTGCAGTTGTTCGAGATAGACCATCGCGGCACGTCTGGCGGTGTCATCTAACGGGTGTAAGCTATAGCGGGCCAGTTCAAACAACGCCACTAATTCAGCAAAAGCCTCCGTGGGCAGGTCGAGATCTTGCAACGCTGTCCCCATGTACTCTTGCGGGGTGAGATGCTCATAAGCTGGGACCCCGTAGTCTGTCAACAGATGTTCGAGACGGGCATAGCAGGCAATAATGGCCTGGCGTGGATCAGTGTGCGTCCGCAGTTCCTGCAAGCCCGCCGCGACGGCGCGCTGTACCTGACGCGGACGCGGGTCATCAGCGGCGCCCTGGAAGCGCATCTTGCCCCAGCCTTCATACAGTATCCACAGGCCAAGAAGACCGAGTCCACCATACACCAGGATGACCATTGTGAACATCGCATAGCCGGTGGCAGGAGAATGGACTTGCTGCACCAACGACTGCGTGCCCGCTAAGAGTTCCTGCGCCATGCTCATCTGCAGGCGCAGGTGGTCGAGGAATTGGGAGACCTCGGCACCATGGCGCATGAGCCACACGAGTCCCAGGAGCACCAGGGTCAGTATCCCCAGAGTACTGACCAGCGCTTGCCAGGGAGTTTTCACAGCCTCGGATTCCCGCTCCTGGTCGCGAGACAGCCGCCGCCGGTGCTGGCGGAAAGACGCCAGGAGCGTGCAACCGACGCCGAGTACAACGACGACAGCCATGACGATATAGAGCGGCGTAGGCAAGGCAGGCACCAGCAGCACACCCGGCAGATCGGCATCGCCGAGTTGCAACGTCGCAGACAGACCACTCAGGTACAGCATAGCCCCTAACAGGGCTGCGCCCAGGAACAGTCCTGGCATCACCTGGCGTTGGCGAAGCGGGGTCATGCTGTCATACGCCTCTGGAGAAGAGTGGGTCGGTAAGGGGACCACGAAGGGACTGTACACGAAGCGCACGGGCGAAGCAAGATCCAGGATGCAAGGGATACAGACCGTTTACCCAGACCCTGGAGGACCTGGCAGGGGCTCGACCAGGAAGACGCGGCCATGCGCTTGCAGGGCGGTGACTGCACGCTCTGCGACTGTACGGTGGCGAAATATTCCGAACACCGAGGAGCCACTACCAGACATAAGTACTCCTTCCGCTCCCAGGCGCAGCAGATCTGCTTTGAGCGCGGCGATCAGCGGATAGGCAGGGAAGACCGCGCGTTCCAAATCGTTGATCAACCACTCGCGTCGAGGCCACTGACCGGGGGGCAACTGCCATGGCTGCGCCGACGCTGGGTCAGCGGGCAGCAACTCATCAAAATGCCGGTAGGCCCAGGGAGTGGACACACTGAAGGGTGGCACGACCAGCACCACAGAGCGCGCCGGGAGCGGCGGGACCGTCGTGACGATATCGCCAATGCCCCCGATGTGCGCTGGGCGACACGGGATGAAAAACGGCACATCGGCACCCAGACGCGCGCCGAGCTCACAGAGACGCGCTTCGGTCCATCCCAGGGCCAGCAAGGTATTCAGGCTTTTCAAGACCGTCGCGGCATTACTACTGCCGCCTCCCAGGCCAGCCCCGGCGGGAATGCGTTTGCGGAGATGAATACAAGTCCGCGCCTGGAGTCCTGCCTCTTGACATACCAAGGCCGCAGCCTTGTACGCCAGGTTCATCTCGCCGTCAGGCACCGTAGGATCGTCACAGCGCACTACCAGGGCAGCCCCGGGGCTCACGACGCCCTGCTCCCCAGGGGCCACGGTAATATGGATGTCATCGTAGAGGCTGATCGGCACCATCATGGAATCGAGGAGGTGGTAGCCGTCGGGCCGCCGACCGACGATGCGCAGATACAGGTTGATCTTGGCTGGGGCGAGGCTGTGCATGGTCCGCATACGTTGGCCCTTTATCCCCCCGTGACAGGCTCAAAGCAGCTAACAAGTATAGCAAAGTATTGTATCGTATGTCTCCTCCCTGATCGCTCCACCATCTATCCCTCGCCCTACAAGGTCAGTTGTGGTAAGATGAGCTGCTTGGCGTTCTCTCCTGACCCGCTCATCTTGCGGCAGCAGACAGTAGGAGCACGATGGACATCATCACGCTGGGGAATGGCACTGGACAGGCCACACTCCTGTACGGGCTGCGCGATTATGCCTGCGAGGTGACGGCCATTGTGGGCGTGACCGACAATGGTGGACATAGCGGTCAGCTGCGTCGCCTTCTGCATGTGCCACAGGTGGGGGATACACGCCAGTGCCTGAGCGCGCTCCTCGACGCTGAGTCCGTATGGGGGCACCTGCTACGCCATCGCTTTACCGAGGGGGAGCTGCGGGGCATCAGCGTGGGGAATCTGATCCTGGCAGCTCTGGCACAGCGCCACGGGAGCTTGCACGCTGCAGTGGAAGACGTGCGCCAGGCGGCAGGTCTCAGGCAGCGGGCTTACCCTGTCTCTGATGGCGAGACCCATATTGGTGCTGAGTTGGAGGATGGACGGCGCATCATTGGGGAATGGGAGATCATGCGGCGTCAGCCACAGACGCCGATTGTGCGGCTCTTCCTCGACCCGCCGGTAGCGGCTCATCCTGCTGTGCTCGAGGCAATTGCGCGGGCGGACCTGTGTGTGATCTGTCCTGGCTCATTACTCACGGGGACCATCGGGGTGCTCTTGCATCCTGGTGTGCGGGAAGCGCTGACTGCCAGCCGGGCCCCATGTATTTATGTATGCAATCTCATGACCCAACCTGGACAAACTGACGGCTATACGGCACGGCAGCATGTCGCGATGCTTACAGCCTATCTGGGACGCCACCTCGAGGCTGTCGTGCTCAACAATGGGCCATTACCCGAGGCTATCTGTGCCATCTATGCTCAGCAGGGTGCCTACCCTGTGGTGCAGGATCTGACGGAAGCCGACGTGCCGCTCTACTGTGCTGACCTGGTAGCCCGGCCTGATGCCGCGACACTGCGCACCTATGCGCGCCCTCAGGGACCTGGCATGGATGTTGGGTTGCATCTGATGCGGCACGACCCGGGACGGCTGGCAGCCCAAATTATGGCCATTGCCGCACAGTCTCCCACACGCTTCGGGATAGAGCAGGGTTGATGGAGAGGGGGAACAAAACAACACTTTGCGTAAGAGTTCTGCTTTTTCGTTGACAGGCATTGTACCTGCTAGGTATGATGCAGCGGCTTACCGCACTGATGCGCTAAGTTATTGATGCACCGTATGTCTAGTATGTAAGGACGAGGAGACTAGGGAATGCTCTCTGACAGCACGCTCGGGGAGTTCTTTCGAGCGGCCATCGACATTCCAGAGATCCCCTTTGGCGAGATGCTGTGGGAATCCGCACAGCGCTTTCCTGAGAAAATCGCGTTAGTGTTTCAGGGACAGAAAATTTCCTACCGCGAACTCGATGGGTTAGCCAACAGTTGTGCCAATGCACTTGCCAAATTGGGGGTGAAGAAGGGGGACAGGGTGGCGTTGTACATGACCAACCGTCCCGAGTATATCATCAGCCTGTATGGGATTGCCCGTCTGGGAGCGGTGTTCACACCGATGAATCCCACATATAAAGAGGGGGAAATCGAGCACCAGCTCAACGATGCCGAAGCCAGTGTCCTGATCGTCCAGGAATCACTCTATCCCCTGGTACGGAGCGTGCGACCGCAGCTCCCGAGCGTGCGCGAGATCATTATTGTTGGTCAGTACGCCGAAGCGGGAACGCATGTCTTCCGTGACCTCATCCGGCAATCTTCACCGAAACACCCACCGCAACTCGCGCTGAACTGGGCTGAGGACCTGGTGGCCTTGCCCTATTCTAGTGGTACGACGGGTCTCCCGAAAGGCGTCATGCTGACGCAGCAGAATCTGGTGGCAAATAACGTTCAGTTCATCTCGAGCGGGCGCATCACCGAGCAAGACAACCTGCTAATTTTTCTACCGTTTTATCACATTTACGGCATTATGCTGCTGGGCGGAGGTCTGTATGCGGGGGCCACACTGGTGATCATGGAGGCCTTTGACCTGGAGCGCTCGCTGATGCTGGCGCAGCAGTACGAGGTGACCCTGTACTACGCGGTGCCGCCTATCCTGGTGCAGCTGGACCATTCCGCACGCGTGACGCAGTACACGTTCCCACGCCTGCGCTACATCATGGTGGGAGCCGCACCGCTGGCACCCGACGTGGCGCAACGGGTACAGGAGAAAATGCACATCCCCGTGTTGCAGGGGTACGGACTGACGGAAGCGTCGCCGGTGACGCACCTCAATCCCGTAGATCAGGGGCACATAAAACTGGACTCCGTGGGTCTGGCAGTGCCCAACCAGGAACAGAAGATCGTCGATCTCGAGACCGGCGAACGGGAACTGGAGGTGGGTGAGGTCGGTGAGCTCTACGTCAAAGGGCCACATGTCATGAAGGGCTACTGGAAGGCGCCCGAGGAAACGGACCGTGTCTTGCGTGATGGCTGGCTGGCCACGGGTGATATTGCCCGCATGGACCGCGAAGGCTATGTCTACATCGTCGACCGTAAGAAAGAGATGATTAAATACAAAGGCTTTTCGGTTGCCCCGGCCGAGGTAGAGGCGGTGCTCTTCCAGCATGCTGCCGTGGCGGATTGTGCCGTAATTGGCAAGCCGGACGTCGAGGCCGGCGAAATTCCCAAGGCGTTGGTGATTCTGCGGCCAGGTGAAGAGGTGGAGCCAGAGGCACTGATGGAATTCGTCGAGAGCCGTGTGGCCGGCTATAAGAAGATCCGCGAAGTAGAATTTGTTACCTCAATTCCCAAAACGGCATCAGGCAAAGTCTTACGGCGGGTCTTGATCGAAGCCGAGCGTTTGAAGGCGAACGCTCTCGAAGAAGAGGCATAGTATGCCCCTAGCCTTGGGGCTTGGCGACAGGGGAGGGGCAGGATGAAACCGCGGGTGTTGATTACGCGTGTGTTGCCAGAGTCAGCCCTGGAAGTTGTGCGCCAGGCATGCGAGGTCCAGATTGATCCTCTGGATCAGCCGTTGACCCCTACAGCGCTGCGCCAGGCGGTCGTGGACAAGCAAGGGGTGCTGTGTCTCGTGACAGACCGTATTGATGCGCCAGTGCTGGACGCAGCTGCAGGACTCAAAGTAGTGTCGAATGTCGCTGTAGGGTATGACAATATTGATGTGGCAGCGGCGACGCAACGCGGCATCCTCGTGACCAACACGCCAGGAGTGGTGACAGAATCAACCGCAGATCTCACCTGGTCCCTGCTCTGTAGCGTTGCCCGTCGTATTGCTGAGGGTGACCGCTACATCCGGGCTGGTAAGTGGCGCGACTGGACCCTGCTGCTCATGGCAGGGAGTGATATCCACGGCAAGACACTGGGGATCTGCGGTATGGGTCGCATTGGGCAGGCGGTAGCACACCGCGCCAAAGGCTTTCAGATGCGGATTCTGTACCATAATCGCCAACGGCTGGATAGCGCCATTGAATTCGAACTCAATGCCACCTGGGTCGAGAAGCACACACTCTTGCAGCAGGCTGACTTTGTCAGCCTGCATGTCCCCCTGTCGCCGGCCACGACGCACTTCATTGGAGCAGCAGAACTCCGCATGATGCGGCCGACGGCCTATCTGATCAATGCGGCACGTGGTCCGATCGTGGACGAAGTGGCGCTGATTCAGGCGTTGCAGCAAGGCTGGATTGCCGGAGCTGCCCTGGACGTCTTCGAACACGAGCCGCACGTGCCACCAGCGCTGCGCGCCCTTGAAAACGTGGTCCTGGTGCCACACATTGGGAGTGCCTCAGTAGCCACGCGTACGCGTATGGCGGTGATGGCTGCCGAGAATCTTGTGGCTGTTCTCCGTGGTGAGTACACGCCGTATGTTGTTAATCCAACCGTACTGGTGCAGGGTGCATCGTCTCAACCTTAAGAGCACCCTGGCGACGCTGTTATGTAAAGCTACTTAAAAGGCTTGCAATGGGGTGGGGCTTTCAGTATAGTGTCCGCGCCATTAGGCTGTGAAGGGATGAACGTCACAGGCTGTCAGGTCTTCGTCTTAGCCTACGTCATCGGGGTGCCGCAATGGATCTGGATGCTTTTGATGCGAACGAGCTCATCCATAGCGTGTGGGAACTCCGCCAGACTGCTCTGCAACTTGGCGAATCATCCGGCACGAAGTTCCTCTGTCCCAACTGTGAGCGTCTCAAACCCTTCGCGGGGGATCAGGCGCTCGGATACTATAACAATGCCTGTGGGATGGTCCTGGTGTGTAATGACTGTTTACTGGATTTTCACATCCGCCGTGGCGTTGAACGTGTAAAGCAGATGTAATGGTGCACCGTGTCCATCGTTGTGTCATATCCTGGTATGCATGCCTAGGCCTCCTGGCAGTGCTTCTAGGAGGCTGCGATGCACTGTACCATTCCTATTCCTTCACTGAGTCACTGCCAACGACGCTTCCCGTGCAAGTGACGGGAGATGAGATCTGGGTCACGTCCATACCCGTTGGTGCCGAGGTGTATATCCAGCCTTATACGCCGGAGCAAGTACCGTCCCATGCCACAGACCCGGCGGCCTTGCGTGGCAAAACACCCGTGCGTTTTGCTCTCCCCCCTGGGAGTTATTGGCTGGAGCTGGCGTTAGAGGCCGATGTCTTCGAGGGCTATTTCTCCCCGCCATACGATGATGCGCAGTTTGAGCAGGACGGGGCTGCTTCGGAAGCCCTGCTCTTCCGCCCCTTTGCGCCTGGAGAGCAACGTCGCGTGTTACGGTACTATCGTCTGGAGAAGCAAGCCCAGCAGGGCCAGACGCTCATCGCCCTGTTTCACCCACGTGGAGCGCCTATGGAACGCGTGCTCGCCCTCTATCCTCAGGGCGAGCAATATCGCTTTGCTCCCGATGCCTTGCTCGACCTCTTGCAGCGAGCACAGGTACCGGGCAACGTCCAGGAGACGTTTCTTACGCTCCTCAAACGTGGGGGTAAAGCGTTCTGGAGCGTGCGTGACGAATATGCTATGGCCCTCGAATTACGACAGGATACGGTCGAAGGACGGATTGTGGCCCTGTACACCGGGACCCCCCTGCCTGACCCGCTCATCCCTGATGGCGGGCCATTTTAACCAATAGGAAGAATAAGCAATAGATGCCTGGCAGCCCAGTGTAAGGCTTATCCCATGAGGTGACTCCTTGGCTACTTTCGATCATTGCTGAACTCCAAAGTTTGCCAGAACAGTTACTTCCTTACCTATTTGAACAGTATTGATCTTAAGAGGTCTTTCCAGCGTCCGCACCCATGGCCCCCAGAACCTCCAGATCTCTCACGGCAAACGCAGTGCCACCAGTTCAGCCGGCTGCCCGGCGCCGCCTATAGGCAGCACGATGAACTGCTTCCCGTCCACCATGTAGGTCATAGGTGCCCCTGAGGCATTGCCTGGTAGGGGAATTTGTGCGATCAGGGCACCGTTGTCAGGGTCAAACGCGTGCAGCACCGCCTCATGGTTTTGCAGCTCCAGTTCATCCGCATTCCTGCGTGGAGAAGGGCCAAGAACGCGCAGGATGCCTTGTTGCGCCACAAAGAGCAACGATTTCGTGAGCAGAGGGAAACTGCGCCGGGGCCAGCCCAGCGGGGGCAGATGCAGGTGGCGTAGAGCGGCATGCTCGCGTGGGCCCTCCCCCACTGGACGCATCCAGAGATGCTCGCCCGTGTTCAGATTGATGGCCGTGAGGCGCCCATACGGCGGCTTGACCAGGGGCAGCCCCTGGGGCCCTACGAGCCCAAAGTTCACGACGCCAACATAGGAATACGGCCCCTCGCCGACCGCGGCTTTTCTGACGCGCAAGATCGTGGGCAAGGTGAACGATGGCACATACAGCACGCCCGTGTCCGGATGCACGGCGGCGCCAGACCAACTGGCACCACCCCCTATCCCGGGCACTGTGATCGTGCCTTTTGCGGTCGGTGGGGTAAAAAGGGGGCCATACGCGTGCTTGTGCAGAATGCGGCGTGCCACCCGTTGTAACGCAGGCGTAAAGTCTATCACATCGTCCGGGGTGATCCCCTGCTGCTCAAACGGCAGGGGTTTGGTAGGAAAGGGCTGCGTGGGGGCGGTTTGTTCCCCGGGCACGGTCGACTGTGGTACCGGGCGTTCCTCGATGGGCCAGACCGGCGTGCCCGTAACCCGGTCGAACACAAAACAGAACCCCTGCTTGGTGACCTGGGCCACCGCCCGGATGCGTTGCCCCTCGACTGTGATGTCGACGAGATTCGGCGCGGCGGGGAGGTCGTAATCCCAGACGCCGTGATGCACCATTTGGAAGTGCCAGACTCGTGTGCCGGTCTCCGCCTGGAGCGCCACCAGACTCTCCGCAAAGAGGTTGTTCCCCGGGCGCTGTCCTCCATAATAATCATTGCTCGGCGTACCGAAGGGCAGATAGACGTATCCTGACCGCTCGTCGCAGCTCATGACCGTCCAGACATTCGTATTGCCAGTCTGCTGCCAGGAGTCGTTTTCCCACGTGTCGACGCCTGGTTCGTCGCCTTGCGGCACCGCATGGAACGTCCACCGCAGCTGGCCGGTCCGCACATCAAAGCCTCTGACGTCACCGGGCGGCATGGCTTGCACACGTGGATAGTCCATGATCGAAGACCCCACCACGACGACGTTGCGACAGATCACGGGCGGAGACGTGACGCTATACATCGCGGGGTCAACCGGACGGTGCAGCCCTTGCGTCAGATCGATGCGGCCATGCGTGCCGAATTCCGGAACCGGTTGACCCGTTTTAGCGTCGAGGGCAATGAGCTGCGCATCCCCCGTCCCAATAAAAATGCGCTGCGTCTCCCCGTCAGTCCAATAGGCAACCCCACGATGGACGAACCCGAGATTGGGGGGTGAGCCCTGCTTGTAGCTCTCCGGATCATACACCCAGAGCGTCCGCCCGGTACGGGCGTCAATGGCCGCGACCTGGCTCAGCGACGTGCTGGTGTACAGGCGCCCATCAAGCATTAAGGGGGTCGCTTCATGGACCATCGTCCAGAGTTCAGGGTGGTCCTTGAGGACAGCGTTCTCAACCGAACGCCAGCGCCAGGCGATGTGGAGATCCTTGACGTTGTCCTTCTGGATCTGGTCGAGTGGGGCATACTTGGAGTTGGCGGTATCCGCACCGTAGCTGGGCCATTCTCCTTGCCTGAATTGTCCAGGCCCTCTGTCGCCACTGTAGGCAGAGGAGGCCACCAGGAAAACCGCACAAAAGACCGTCATCACACCATGAAAGCGATAGCAAACTTGCGGCATGACGCACCTCTTTGCGCAAACATTGTGGCTTGCGAGTATCGGTGGCTCTTCAGCGCTGCAGCGACAACCGCCTCGAAAAACCACCACCCCTGGGACATTTTCTCGTGCTCCGGCAGGAGGACCTGCGGGAGGGGGACCCTGTGACAAGACCTCATTGCGCTGCTGCCGGAAGCGGGAGCGCAGCGGACGGTGGAGGTAGTCAGCTCCAGGTCCTTTAGAGCACGTGGACTGTCGGTATGCGTGCCTTTTTCCCCGACCGGTGTCAAGAGCGGCGTCCACCCTCGCGGGGCAGGTCCGTCAAGAACATCTGCCCGGGCTCGTGGGTGATCATGAAGTCCACGCGGGCTTTTGCCGCCACCGCCTGCGGTGTGACACCGCAGCCCCAGAAAACCGGTGTCTCCTGCGCATAGATCGGGACAGGCTCGCCGTAGTCGGGCCGGCCCAGGTCGGTGATGCCGATCGCCTCCGGGTCGCCGACGTGGACCGGCGCGCCGTGGGCGTGCGGGTAGCGGGCCGACAGCGCGCGCACGAGGTCGACCTGTGCTGCAGCGATGGGACGCATGGTCACCACCATCGGCCCATGGACGCGGCCAGCAGGCACGCAGGCGAGCGTGGAGACGAACATCGAGATCATGGTGTCGCGCTCCACATTGCGCAAGGGCACCCCTGCCTCAATCAACGCGTGCTCGAAGGTTAAGCTACAGCCCAGCAGAAAGGCGACGAGATCGTCGCGCCAGAGGTCGCGGATGTCGCCCCGCTGCTCCGCCAGCTCGCCTTTACGGTAGACGCGGTAGCCCGGCAGGTCGGTGCGCAGGTCTGCTCCAGGGGCTGAGTACACCGGCTCCGGATCCCCCGGCGGTGTGATCTCAATGAGCGGGCAGGGCGTGGGGTTGCGCGTGCAGAAGGCCGCGAACTCCACGGCGGCCTCCTGCGGCAGGATGACGAGGTTGGCCTGCTGGTAGGCGGGACAGTGCCCGCCCGTCGTGCCGTGCCATGCGCCACGGCGCGCGGCTGCCCGCACTGCAGCGGCGGAGGTTATCACTGGCATTGGCTCTCTCCTTATCGGCGGCCGGTCTGGCCTTCGAGGACATGTCATGACGGCGCTCTAACGGTCGCGTTAAGCGGCGGGCCACACCACGCCTGCCAGCAGACGGCCGCTGTAGCCCGTCCACTGCAGGCGATGGTTCGGTGTTGTGGGCCTCCGTGTGCCCCTCCTGTTCACAGCCCCCACGCCCGGGCCCCCTGGTCGGCAGCACGCCGCATACGCGGCTATTTGGCTGATTCTGAACAGCCCCTACGCCTACGAAAAACGGGTTACTGAGCAGGGCGACGCGCACAGACTAACACGTGCCCCCCAGTGCCCTCAGGAATGAACTGGGTCCACAGGAGCCCAAACCCCAATTCCTGTAACCAGGCACGGTATGTCGCCTCGTCCGCATGGCTCCAATACATCGGGGCACCATCCCAGTTATCTTTATAGCCCGTCCACGCCTGATGCCCGACCGTGGCCAGCAAATAGCCGCCGGGTGACAGCCAGGCAAAGCAGCGCTCTAAGAGTGGCCGGTGTTCGTGCACAGGCAGATGAATGATGGCAAAAAGCGACACAATGGCCGCAAAGGTGCCCACGGGAAACGCTAGGGGCGTCATGTCAGCGCAGAGAAACGTGGCACGAGGGACCAGCTGGCGTGCCCGCGCAATCTGGACCGCTGAGAAGTCCACACCAGTCACAAGAAAGCGCTGGGCAAGCTCTTGGGCGACTGGAATGCCACAGCCACAGCCCAGATCGAGGATGGCGCTCCCAGGCTGCAACAGAGGGACCAAGGCGTCCAACCACGCGAAGTAGCCACGGTCTCGGCTGACAGAGTTGCCACGGTAGGCGTAGGAAATCCGGTCATAGCTGCGCCGCACTAATTCTTTAGGATCATCATTGGGTATGTGAGTAGCCATAGAGATCTCTACGCAATTGTGGCACCGAACGCTGTCCAAGGGTTCGCCTCTCCTCGTTGATCCAGGGGAAACCGACTACAACCCCGGTTGTATTTCTGCCGTGCGCTTGTGCTCGTCCGGTGCACGACGCTGTTCAGCCGGGTTGCGTGTGCTATTTGACGACACTGGCGCCCGGGCCGCTCCGTACACACCGTGATGAGGTGGCCTCGGTCCGGACCCGCAACGCACGCCATGCAGCGCGAGCGTGTGCCTCGGTGAGGCTGCGGCTCGCGGTGTGACGCCACTGACTCCGCGGTCCCAACTCCATCGCCTCTGTCATCCGTCCCTCCTCCTAGAGAGGCGCGCATCACGGTGTTGCGGGAGAGGATGGGGTTTGTTGCCCAACCTCCCACAAAGGGAGAGTCCAGGGGCAGGTATCTGCCTCAGGCTGTGGATAGGCTCTGAGCGCCTCCCATCCCACGGTTCACCAACTGGAGATGGGCAACAAGGGCATCTTCCTCCCAGGAATATGGCACTGGTTGGTCTGAGTGCGATAGACACCAGGCCTCTTGAGCATGCGGTGTTCGGTGCGTCGATCGCTATACCATCGCCAGAGACGCTTGAGGAAGTTCATAGCTGTATGCTCCCGAGAGGAGTGCGTATGCACAGTGATCTTTCTGTGCTGCTGATGCCTGCGATGTCTCTCATGCTGCGCTGGACTGCATTATGCAGCCAAACGCCACGTCTGTCTCCGAACGGAGCTGGCCCATGTCGCATGCCGTGCGCCACATGACACGTGCTCGTCTGCGTCCGGCCCACAGGACCATGGCCCTGCCGACGTGATCTATACCGCAAGGACTATAGCACAGACGGCCACCCCAATCCTGGCACGAGGCTGGCATTTCCCTGGCATCATGCTGGTATTTTGCTGGCATGCCCCCAGTGCTATACTGATGGTATGTCTCCATGAAGGCGGCACTGGAGGGGCGGCACACTGCGGGCACGGGCATGGGGGTTTCCCCTGCTGACATCGTCGTCTCCGATCGTACGTCCCCAAGGTGTCTGCCCGTGGACACACGGTAGAGGTGGCCCCCTATGCGGTACGTCTTTGGCGAGTGCACTCTCGACACGCAGCGCGCGGAGCTAGCCCGCACCGGGCGCGTCTATCGGCTGCGGCGCAAAGTCTTTCAGGTGCTGGTCTACCTGCTGGCGCATGCGGACCGGGTCGTCTCGAAGCAGGAGCTCTGTGAGCAGGTCTGGCCGCAGCAGTTTATCAGCGATGCGGCGCTCGAGAGTGTGATCAAAGCCGTGCGGCAGGCCATTGGGGACAGCGGGCGGAGCCAACGGCTCCTGCAGACGGTCTATGGCCAGGGTTATCGTTGTGTGGCAGCGGTGACGACCGAAGACCAGAGGCTGCCCGACTGTCCCGCGATGCTGGCGCTAGCCAGGACGTCCACTGATGGCAGCCCGGAGATGGATGCTCTCGCCACGACAGGGTCTCAGGGGTGCGACGCCCCCGTGTCGACCGGGGAGTGGAAGCTCGTCACGGTCTTGTGCTGCGCCTTGGCCGCTCCACCACCGGGGGCAGCGCTGGCGCTGGAGACGCATTACCGCCAGCTGAGTGTGCTCTATGTCTGGGCGCGTGAGGCTGTGCAGCGCTATGGGGGTACCCTCCAGCCTGTAGCCGGGGACCAGATCATCGCCATCTTTGGGGCGCCACTGGCCCAGGAAGAGCATGCGCAGCGCGCCGTGCTGGCGGCGCTGGAGCTGCAGCGGCGGGTCCACGAGGCCGGGAGTGCACTCAGCGCGCAGCCGGGCCCCAGGCTGGCGGTGCGTCTGGGGCTCCACACGGGGCAGGTCGCGGTGGGCCTGTTCGAGGCGACGCCCGGGGGTGCTGGCGCCGTCGTGGGAGACCCGCTGACCCGGGCCAGCGCCCTGCAGGCCCAGGCCGCCCCGGGGACCATTCAGTGCAGTCGGGCCACGGCGCGCCTAGTGTCCCAGGTGGTGCAGGTGGCTATGGTGGAGCCAGTGCCCATGGCTGGGGCGTCCCCGCTGGACGCCGTCTACACCATCTTGGGGCGACGCGCGCCAGGGCGCCTCCTGGGCCTCCAGAGGGCACGCGTGTTGACACCGTTCATCGGGCGCACCCGGGAGCTGGCAACCTTGCACGACCTGGTGGCCCAGGTGGAGGCAGGGCGGGGGCAGGTGGTGGGGATCATTGGCGAGCCTGGCATAGGCAAAACCCGCCTGTGTGCGGAGTTCATCCGGAGCCATCTGCCACAGTCGTGGTGCATGCTCGATACCCGAGCCGTCTCCTATGACCAGGCAATCCCCTATGGGCCAGTCATGAACCTGCTCAAGGAGTATTTTCAACTCAATGAGCGCGATCCGGCTGCGGCGATCCGCGACCAGGTTACCGCCCAGCTCCTGAGCCTCGATGCCGCCCTCACGCCCCTGGTGCCGGCCATCTTGACCCTCCTGGACGTGCCTGTCACGGATCCCCAGTGGCAGGCCTTTGATCCCCCGCAACGCCGCCAGCAGACGTTCCAGGCTATCAAGCAGCTCGTGCTCCGTGCCAGCCAGGCGCACCCCCTGCTCGTGGTCCTGGAAAACCTCCACTGGCTGGACACCGAGACGCAGGCCTGCCTCGACACCCTCGTCGAGAGCTTGCCGACGGCCCGCCTCCTGCTCCTGGTCACCTATCGCCCCGACTACCAGCACGGCTGGGGGAACAAAACCTACTATACTCAGCTTCGTCTTGACCCGCTCTCCTGCCCGCAGGCCCACGCCCTCCTCGATGCCCTGCTGGGCGACGCGGCCGGTCTCCAGCTGCTCAAGCAGCAGGTGATCGCACTGACACAGGGCAACCCCTTCTTCCTGGAGGAGAGTGTGCAGACCCTGATTGAGACGAGGGGTGTCGACGGCGCCCACGGGGGCTACCGTCTGGGCACACCCCTGCCGATGCTGCGCGTCCCCGCCACAGTGCAGGCCGTCCTGGCCGCCCGTCTCGACCGGCTGCCGCCGGAGGAGAAGCGCCTCGTGCAGGTCGCCGCCGTCATTGGTATGGAGGTGCCTATCGCCCTGCTCCAGGCCCTCACGGAGCTGTCCGAGGAGGCGCTCCGCCGGAGCCTCGCTCACCTGCAGGCCGTGGAGTTCCTCTACGAGACCAGTTTCTTCCCCGCGAGCGCCTACACGTTCAAGCACGCCCTCACGCACGAGGTGGCGTACTCTAGTCTCCTGCTGGAGCGGCGTCGCGCCCTCCAGGCCCAGATTGTCGAGGCCCTTGAGGCCCTCGCCGGGGACCAGATGGTCGAACAGGTGGAACGCCTGGCGCATCACGCCCGGCAGGGGGAGGTGTGGGACAAGGCCGTGCGGTATGGCCGGCAGGCGGGGGAGAAGGCCCTGACGCGCTCGGCCTACCGCGAGGCCGTGGCCGCCTTTGAGCAGGTGCTGGAGGCCCTGCAGCATCTCCCCGAGAGCCGCGTCACGCTCGAGCAGGCCATCGATGTCCGGATGGCCCTCGGCCATGCTCTCTGGCTGCTCGGGGACTACCAACGACGCTTTGCCTCCTTGTGTCAGGCCGAAACGCTCGCCACGGCCCTTGACGATGCGCGGCGGCTGGCGCTCATCTCCATCACTCTGGTCCACCATGGTTGGTTGACGGGTGATACAGAGCAGGCCATTGCGTACGGTCAGCGAGCCCTGGCTCTCGCCGCAACGCTTGACGATCGGCAGCTCCAGTGTGCGGCGCATCTCCCCCTGGGCCGCACCTACTTCGACATGAGTGACTATCGGCAGGCGATTGCGTCCTGCCGGCAGGTGGTGACCTTCTTCACAGAGGATCGCCTGCCCGGGCAGGCGCATCAATGGATCACCACGGCAGTGCTGTCGCGCGTCTGGTTAGGGCTGTGCCTCGCCGAGCAAGGGGCATTCGCCGAGGGTCTGGGTCATGCCACAGCCGCGCTCCACCTGGCCGAGACGGCTGATCATCCCTACGGCCGTATCTGTGCCTCTTTTGGCGTGGGGGGCGTCTACCTCACGCAAGGCGAGGTCGACAACGCCATTGACGCGCTCGAACACAGCCTTGAGCTGTATCAGCGCTGGGAATCCCCGCTCGTATTCCCGTGGATTGCGGCACAATTGGGCTACGCCTATGTCCTCGCTGGCCGTGTGACGGCTGGCCTACCCCTTCTCGAGCAAGCCGTCCAGCAGGTTACGGCACTCCGGAGCAGCAGCCATCCGCGCTGGGTCGCCTGGCTGAGTGAGGCCTATTGCTGCGCGGGGCGATGGGAGGAGGCCAGCCACATGGCCGAGCGTACTGACGAACTCTCGCGCCGGCACCAAGGCCGCGGACATCAGGCGTATGCGCTCTGGCTCCGTGGCGAGATGACCGCGCAGCACACGTCCCCGGAGGCCGACCAAGCAGCAACGCACTACCGCCAGGCTCTGGTCCTGGCCGAGGCCCTCGGCATGCGCCCGCTCCAGGCGCACTGCCACCGCGGCCTCGGCACGCTGTACGCCACAACCGGCCAGGCGGAGCAGGCCCGCGCGGCGCTGTCCACCGCCATGGCGCTCTACCGCGCCATAGACATGACTTTCTGGATCCCTCAGACCGAGGCAGCGCTGGCGCAGGTGCGTGCATGCTCCAATGCCATGGCAGGATGAAACGTGGAAAACTGGCGGTCATTGCGAGCGTTAGGCTGGGGCTGTACTATGGAGGTTTGCTGAGGGTCAGCGCGGGACGATCGCTTGCAGGCCACCCATGTACGGCTGCAAGACCTCAGGAATTGCCACACTGCCATCAGCACGTTGGTTCAGCTCCAGCAGGGGAATGAGAATGCGGGGCGAGGCAATAACCGTGTTGTTCAGGGTATGGACAAAGCGCACAGTACCGTCCTGATCACGATAGCGCAGCCGCAAACGACGCGCCTGAAAATCGTGAAACTTTGAGGCCGAATGGGTTTCCCCGTAAGCCTGACGGCTCGGCATCCACGTCTCGATATCATATTTCTTCACTTGCGGGATCCCCAGATCGCCTCCGCACACCACGACCACACGATAGGGCAGGTGCAGGGCCTGCAGGATCTCCTCGGCGTTTTGCAGAATGTGTTCGTGTTCCTGGGCCGAGACCTCTGGATCGTTGATGCACAACACGACCTGTTCGACTTTCTGAAACTGGTGAATACGGTAGAGGCCCCGTGTGTCTTTGCCGTAGGTCCCGGCTTCGCGCCGGTAGCAACTTGACAGCCCGACGTAGTATTTGGGCAGCTCATCAGCGCGGAGAATCTCGTCCGCATGGTATGCCGTCACGGGGACCTCGGCCGTGCCGATGAGATTCACCTGGTCTTCGGGAAGGCGATACGTTTGTTCCTGTCCCGCTGGGAAATAGGCCGTACCCACCATGGCCTCGTCTTTCACCAGATGCGGCACGACCATCGGCGTAAAGCCCTTGCGCACCATATGGTGCAGGGCAAACTGCAAGACGGCCTGTTCCAGCAAGGCACCGGCATTTTTCAGGAAATACGTGCGTGACCCGGCCAGTTTGACCCCTCGTGGGATGTCAATAATGTCGAGGTATTCACCCAGTTCCACATGATCGCGCAGGGGAAAGTCGAACTGCGGTATCTCACCCCACGTCTTGATCTCGACATTGTCCGCATCGGTCAGTCCCTCCGGCACATCGTCCGCCGGGACATTCGGCACGCGCAGCATGAGGGCATCAAAAGCAGCCTCTACCTCACGCAGAGGTCCTTCTAAGGTACGGCTCTCCGCCGCCACCTGTTGCATCTGCGTAATGGCTTCCTGGCGCGCCGCACCCTGGAGCGTGGGGATCTCCCTGGACATCTTATTGCGTAGCGCTTTCAGGCTTTCTACCTGGCTAATCAGACTGCGGCGCCGTTCATCCAGCTCCAGGAGATGGGGAATGTCAATGTCGATGCGCTTTTTACGCGCTCCTGCCTGCACCAGGTCAGGATGCTCACGGATGAATCGAATATCGAGCATGCAGCTTCCTACATTACACGTGCGTTTCCACCGTGACACCCAACAGCGCCTGGTAGCGTGCCTGCAGGGGGCGGTAGACCGTGTCCAGAAACTCGTCCACCTGCTGCACGGCACGACCCAGGTATGCTTCCGGCGCGGGCTTCTCAGGAATCTGGTCACGGACCGGGGCAAAGGCCGGATCCGCGTGCAAGCGCTGCAAGAGATCGTTCGCGCCGCCCTCGACACGCATGTGGTGCCAGGTCTCCATGGCATGCTCACGGATCTTTTCGTGCAACACCTGGCGGTCTCCCGCCGCCTTCACGCCTTCCATCATCAAGTTTTCTGTCGCTAAAAACGGCAAGTATTCCGCCACCCGCCGCGCCATAATCGCCGGGTAGACCACCAGACCACGCGTCACTTCCTGGTACAGAATGAGGATGGCATCCGTAGCGAGAAACGCTTCGGGAATGCTCAGGCGCTTGTTGGCCGAATCGTCGATAGTGCGCTCGAACCACTGCCCGGCAGCCGTAAACGCCGGGTTGAGACTGGTGCAGATGACGTGACGCGCCAGGGACGCCATCCGCTCACTGCGCGTCGGGTTGCGCTTATACGCCATGGTCGACGAACCGACCTGGCTGGTGCCAAACGGCTCTTCCATCTCGCCAACGCTCTGGAGCAGGCGAATATCGTTGCTAAACTTGTGCGCCGATTGCGCCACACCCGACAGTATGCCCAGGACTCGACTATCGTACTTGCGTGGATACGTCTGCCCGGTCACCAGCAGGGTACGATCAAACCCCATCTTCTCCGCGACCCGGCGGTCGATGTATTTGACTTTGTCCTCATCTCCGTTACACAACTGGAGGAAGCTGGCCTGCGTGCCTGTGGCGCCTTTGGAGCCGTGGAATTGCAGTGTGGTCAGACAGTGCTCCAAATCTTCCAGGTCGAACACGAGGTCTTGCAACCACAGCACGGCTCGCCGTCCCACGGTGGTAAGTTGCGCCGGCTGAAAGTGCGTGTATCCCAGCGTCACCAGAGCGCGGTGTTGTGCGGCAAACTGCGCCAGCGCCTGCATGGTGTTCACCAGGCGGATGCGCACCAAACGCAGTCCTTCACGCATCTGGATGAGGTCTGTATTGTCGCCAACAAAGGCACTCGTCGCGCCCAGGTGGATAATGCCGCGGGCTTTGGGACATTGCTCCCCGTAGGCGTAAATGTGCGCCATCACATCGTGGCGCAGCTTCTTTTCCTGCGCTTCAGCTACGTCAAAATTAATCGCATCAACGTGGGCCCGGAGTTCGGCGAGCTGTTCCTCGGTGATGTCGAGACCAGCTTCTGCCTCGGCTTCAGCCAGCGCCACCCAGAGACGACGCCAGGTCTGAAATTTGTACTGCGGCGAAAAGAGCCAGCGCATCTCCTTGCTGGCATAGCGTTCCACGAGCGGGTTGACATAGTCGTGGTAGTGATCGGCTGCCTCAGTCACAGGGCTTCCTTTTTACACGAGGTGCATGCGCGCATAGGCTACGGCATTTCGGAAGATCTGCACGCCCATACCTTCCTCTGGCAGTGGCTCACGCGTCCAGCGTGGGTGCTGCGTATAGTGCACATAGGCTTCTGGATGCGGCATTAAGCCAAACACCCGTCCACTCGGATCACACACCGCGGCAATATCATCGACCGAGCCATTGGGGTTCCACGGGTAAGCAGCAGAAGTCCCATCGGGACCACAATAGCGTGCCGCAATTTGTCCATGGACCTGCATCGTGTGCAGTACTGTGGCATCGCGCGGAACGAATTTCCCCTCGCCGTGGCGCACTGGCAAATACAGCCGCTCTATCCCCTGCACCACAGGCGAAGGGCAGCGCGGATCAATGCGGAGATGCACCCAGCGGTCCTCGAATTTGCCCGAATCATTGGCGGTGAGCGTCGCTTCCTGCTGCCACTGCACGCCGGTCACGGCCGGCAGGATGCCAAGACGCACCAGGACTTGAAAGCCGTTGCAGATCCCGAGGACCAGTTTACCATCGCTCAGGAACTTGCTCAAGGGACGCTCCAGGCGGTAGCGCAGCTTTGTGGCCAGGACAATCCCCGCCGCGATGTCATCGCCAAACGCGAACCCTCCGGGGATAGCCAGGATGTGAAAACGCTCGAGCTGCTGTGGCTGGGCAATGAGGTCGCCTACGTGCACACGCGTAGCTGCCCCACCAACGGCGGGGAGGTTGAAGGCATGGGCAGTCTCATACTCGCAGTTGATACCATAGCCAGCCAATACGAGAATCTGGGGACATTTCATAGGTGTTCCTACACAAAGACTCACAAGCTGCCTGTATCAAGCAGACGGCTAGAGAAGATAGAACAGCCAGGAAAAATAAAGCACATTTTTTGCTCTGTGTCACATAGACTCCTCGACGTGACCAAAGCGCTTGCGCGTCTTACGGAAAGTGCCGATGAGAACCTCGGTGCTCGTCTACCATAACGTCACAAGCACCTTGACAACATTTAACGATCCATGTACAACCATGCATGTGTATGGATAAAGAGTATGAAGGGAAAATACATGGGTGCGTATATCACTGTTGAGCAAGCGGCAGCACTGCTGCACGTGAGCCCTACCACCGTGCGCCGGTGGATTTATCAGGGCAGTCTGACGGCAAAAAAACCCCCTACAGGACGTAATGCCAGAGTGTTGATCGACAGGGATGATCTGGAAGCATTTCTGGCTCCCGCAGGTAAGACAGCCCTAGCTTGTCCTCCCACTAGCCGCCAGACAGCAGTTGAGGCCATTCTGGCACTCCAACGGCGTTTGGTTGGGCGCGGAATCGACGTTGAAGCAATCCTCGAGGCGCACCAGCAGGAGCGTGAGCGTGTATAAGCTTGCTATCGATGCCAGTACAGCGGCGCAGTGGCAACTCTCAGAGGAGCCTGAAGCCGAGCGGGCACGCCACATGCTGCACGACTACGCAGCAGAAAAAATAGCTTTTGTCGCTCCGACCATCTGGCACTACGAGGTCGCCAATATTATCAATAAAGCGGTCGGTACGCGACGGCTCACTGAAGAGGAGGGGTACATGACCTTTCAGGCACTCCAGGCGCTGGACATCGAGTTTGTACCCTTTCCTACCCCAGCCGAAGCCTACAGACTGGCACGCATATACCGACGTAGTGTCTATGACAGCCTCTATCTTGCTACAGCCCAGAACCATCAGATCGATCTCTGGACAGGCGATCGCAGACTGTACAACGCCGTGAGAAAGTCTCTCCCTTTTGTCAAGTGGATCGGTGATTATACCATGGTCATCTAGTTGTCGGGACCCTCTGCCTGTCAGTTGAAGTGAGGAGCCCAGGCCAGTATCTGCAACACTGCCGAGCAGGCACATAATATATGCCGCTATTGTATGGGAATGCCTGACCAGGCGTATCCGTTCTCTCCCTTATCAGAGCGCCATAACCCCTGGCAGGGAGAACTCTCCACGTATGCATGACATAGTACGGCCCACAGGCCAGCGCACCAGCGGTCTCTTGTGTCATCCCACCTCCTTACCCGGACGCTACGGGATTGGGGATCTGGGTGCCTCGGCGTATCAGTTCGTCGATTTTCTGGTAGCGAGTGGTCAGCAGGACTGGCAGGTGCTGCCGCTAGGACCACCAGATGACGTGTACTCGCCCTATCAGGGCGCGTCGAGCATGGCGGGCAACACTCTCCTGCTCAGCCTGGACACCCTGGTGACGGAAGGATGGCTCGCACCAGCAGCGCTCCACGATGCCCCGGTTTTTCCAGATGCTTCAGTGGATTATGAAGCGGTCATCCCGTGGAAGGGGGCACTGTTGAGGCAGACCGCAGCCCAGTGTGTGCAGGCGCTCTCAGGAGACGATCGTCTGACGTTCGAAGCGTTTTGCGCCGAGCAAGATGCCTGGATCGAGGCTTTTGCCAGATTTATGGCGCTCAAAGAGATTAATGCGAATCTCTCCTGGACGCAATGGACGCCATGTACCGATCCTGATCCAGTGGCCGTGGCGGCCTACAAGTTTTTACAGTGGCAATTTTTCCGGCAGTGGCAGGCGCTGAAGCAGTACTGCCATGACCATGGTATTCGTCTGATCGGCGATCTCCCCATGTATGTGGCACACGACAGCGCTGATGTCTGGGGGAATCCCACCTTGTTCGCCCTGGATGACACTGGCCAACCTACTGAGGTCGCTGGTGTGCCGCCCGACTATTTTAGTGCCACAGGACAGCGCTGGGGGAACCCGGTGTACCGCTGGGATGTCATGGCGGATACGGGCTATGCGTGGTGGATTGCCCGGCTGCGGACCATCCTGGAGCTCGTGGATATCGTGCGCCTGGACCATTTTCGTGGCTTCGAAAGCTATTATGTCATCCCAGCCGAAGCATCGACGGCGGTGCAAGGGACCTGGCGT
>JBMDXC010000107.1:0-4979 GCA_048594805.1 Candidatus Entotheonellaceae bacterium
GCTGACAGCCTCTCAGCCTAGCGCCCATATCGGTCAGAGCCTACGCTCGGTTCCACCTACCCCCCACTAATCGGCGGGATGAAATGCACCTCGCTGTCCTCGCCGACTTGCTCGGCAAGACCATCGAGACCCATTTCGCCATCGACAGCAATGGCCACATCTGGACGCAGGTCACCATCCTGGAGGAGGCGTTCCTTGATACCAGGAAAGCACTCCTCCAGGTTGTTGATGATGGTGCGGATCGTCCTCCCGGCCACACGCATCTGTGACACACCACCGGTCAAGGGTTGCAGCATGGCAGGGATGAAGACGATAGCCATAACAGGGTGTCCTTACTCCATGAACTGACTCAACACACTGACCACAAGACACTGACCACTGACTACTGCTGCGGTCCTTACTTCATAAGCTGACTCAACACATAGCCTGGTGACATAGGCGCATGCGTCATGCGTTTGCCCGTCGCTCGGTAAATGGCATTGGCAATCGCTGCCACCGGCGGCACAATAGGCACCTCGCCAACCCCGCGTACCCCATAAGGATGGCCAGGATTCGGCACTTCCACAAGGACAGTCTCGATCATCGGCAAGTCGAGCGTGGTCGGCATACGATAATCGAGGAAGCTAGAATTGACCATGTTGCCGCTGTCGTTGTAGACAAATTCTTCATTCAGGGCCCAGCCGATACCCTGCACCACCCCACCCTGAATCTGGCCTTCGACATAGCTCGGGTGGATGGCTCGCCCCACATCCTGTACCGCGGTGTAGCGCAGAATGGTGACCTTGCCGGTCTCGGGATCGATCTCGACATCCACGATATGCGTGGCATAGGCGCCACCCACACCCCGCGGCTGCGACGTAGCCCGACCCGTGATCGGTCCCCCCATACGTGCCATCTGTGCCGCCACTTCCTTGAAGGCCATCGACTTACCGGCCTCCTTGGCGCACTTAAAGACACCATCGGCGTATGTCACATCGTCGGGGGTGATGCCCACTGTCGCACGCTCGGCCTGCCCTTCGAACTCTTTCTCCATCTCGCTGTCCCAGCGACGGGCCACGCGCTCTTTCATCTGCCGCAGCACATCCAGCGCCGCCTCATGCGCCGCATACCCGGTCGCAAATGTCGTACGGCTGCCGCCCGTGACATCGGTAAAGCCAATGCCATCGGTACCAACGACCGTCGGACGCACATCCTCATAGGGTATACTAAGCGTTTCGGCAGCTTGCATGGCGATAGAGGCCCGCGTGCCACCGATGTCAGTCGACCCTTCGACCAGCGACACCGTACCGTCCGCGTTCACATTAATCACCACTGTCGACTGGAAGCCGACGTTGAACCAGAAGCCAGAGGCCACGCCACGGCCACGGTTGGGGCCAGTCAGTGGCGTCGCATAGTGCTCATGCTCTAGCGCGGCATGCACGGTCTCCAGATAGCCAATACGCGGGAAAGTCGGCCCATCAACCCGCCTGTCCCCTTCCTTGGCTCCGTTAATACGGCGGATCTCCAGGGGATCCATACCGAGCTTTTCGGCCAGTTCGTCTATCACCGTCTCCGACGCAAAGGCAGCATTGGTAGCGCCGGGGGCTCGGTACGCGGCAGTTTTCGGTTTATTCACTATTACATCATAGCCGTCCACTTGCATATTCGGGATCGCATAGGGCGAGAAAATACACATACACCCGGCCCCGACCGGTGAGCCTGGAAAAGCCCCGGCTTCGTACATGAGCGATGCTTCTGCCGCGACAATACGGCCGTCCTTCTTGGCACCCATTTTCACCGTGATATGGGAAGCCGGCGTCGGGCCCGTGGCCTCGAATTCCTCGATGCGACTCATGATGATTTTGACAGGGCGACCAGCCTTGCGCGACAGCACCGCGGCCACGGGTTCGAGGTACACTGAAATCTTGCCACCAAACCCGCCACCGATTTCGCACGGTGTCACCGACACCTGCGACACGGGTAAGCCCAGGATCTCAGCGGCCTGGCGCTGCACCACAAAGGCACCCTGCGTGCTCGTCCAGATGTAGAGATGGCCATCTTCGTTCCACAATGCCGTGGCGTTGTGCGGCTCGATGTAGCCCTGGTGCACGGTGGCCGTGTCGAACTCCCGCTCGATCACCACATCCGCCTCACGAAAGCTCTTCGCCGGATCACCCAGCACGAACCGTAAGTGGTTGGCAACGTTGCTGCGCTTATCGGTCTTCTGGCCCAGTTCGGTGGTCGTCATCGTCTCGTGCAGGAGCGGGGCTTCTTCCTTCATCGCATCCAGCACGTGCAGGACTGGCGGCAGGACTTCATATTCGACCTCGATCAACCCCAGGGCCTCTTCAGCAATATGGGGGTTCGTAGCCGCCACTGCCGCCACCGCGTGCCCCTTATAGAGGACCTTGTCGGCCGCCATGACATTATTGCTCAAGAGTTTGACGTTCACGGCCATCTCACCGAGGTTGGCCATACGATCTTCAGCAACCGGGAAGTCCTTCACGGTAATGACGGCCTTGACACCCGGTAGCGCCTCCGCCCGCGTGGTGTTGATGGACTTAATACGAGCATGGGCATGCGGACTGCGTAGCACCTTGCCGTGCAACATGCCGGTCAGGCGCATATCACCCCCGTACACCGCCCGCCCTGTGACCTTATCCGCCCCATCAGGGCGGATCGGTCGGGTGCCTATGACTTTATACTCTGCAGTTGCCTCTGCCATTATGCCTTCTCCATCACTGCGGCTGCATCCAGGACAGCCCGGACAATTTTGTCGTATCCTGTACAGCGGCACAGATTGCCGGCCAACCAGTAACGCACCTCGTGCTCCGTCGGCCTGGGATTTTTGTCCAACAACGCTTTGGCAGCTATGATAAACCCCGGTGTACAGATACCGCATTGTAAGGCAGCGTGCTCAAGAAATTTTTGTTGCAGGGGATGCAGTTTCGACGGTGTGGCAAGCCCTTCAATGGTCGACACCTCGCGCCCGGCCGTCTCTACCGCGAGGACCAGACAGGAGTCCACCAGGACACCATCCAGCAACACACTGCAGGCCCCGCAATTACCGTTGCTACATCCCTCTTTAGTCCCGGTGAGCCCGAGATCCTCGCGGAGCACCTCTAACAGACTCTGCCGGGGGTCACAGAGAAAATCGATATCTTCCCCATTGATACGTGTCTGGATGTGTACTTTAGGCATGATTTACCGTCTCCCCTCTGGCTCTGGCAATGGCACCCTGCAAAGTCCGCCGTGTCAGCACTCCGACGAGGTGGCGGCGTTGCTCAACGGTACCGCGCATATCACTGATCGGTCGGGCGGCCGCCTGCGCGGCCGCCGCAGCCTGGTCTATGGTCGCCTCCGAAATGGGCTTGCCAATGAGAGCAGCTGCAGCTTCCTCGACCAGCAATGGGGTAGGAGCGACAGCACCCAGAGCAATGCGCGCCGCGGTCACTGTCGCACCGTCATCACCGAGCACCACAGACGAGCCGACGCCCACGACAGCGATATCCATCTCATTGCGCGGGATGAAGCGCACATAGCGTGCCCCGAAATTTTTCGGGGGTGCGGGAAAGCGCAAGGCCACTAAAAACTCGCCATTACTCAGGGCATTGCGCCCTGGCCCAGTGCAGAACTGCTCGACTGGCAGCTCACGCCACCCATTGGGACCAGCAATGATGCAGGTGGCGCGGTGGGCAATCAGCGTGGGTGTCGTATCAGCCGCTGGCGACGAGTTACAGAGATTGCCCCCGACGGAGGCGCGGCCTTGAATCTGCGTCCCACCCACCAGCTGAAAGGCATCCATCAGGCCAGGATAGGCTCTCGCGATGGTGGCATCTCCGTAGATTCTGTGGCAAGGAACGGCAGCTCCCAGTTGCAAGCCGTTTTGGGAATCATACGTCAACACGTTCACATCAGGGATTTTTTTGACATCAACCACCAGCTCCAGGTGCCGGCGCCCTTCCCGAAGTTGCACAATGAGGTCCGTCCCGCCTGCCAGTACGCGCGCCTGCGCCCCCTTGGCTGCCAGGAGTGAGACGGCCTCGTCGACTGTTCGTGCTGCAACATAGTCGAATGCTTGCAAGTGCTTACCTCCTTGCCCGTGTAAATACGACTCGACACGAAATACGCAAACACCCTACGGACATGCAAACGCTGCCACCGAGATGCTGCATGACTCTAGGCGTGCTGGCCGGCGGTGCTATTTCCTCGGCCTTCCGGCTGTCTCCATTGAGGCATCAGCCTACCATAGGCACCTTTGCTTCGTCAATGGCTGACGAAGAAGAGCGGCATCCCTACCTGCTCCCGTAGTCCTAAGGGGTTTCTGCTCTCCTGCCAGGTGCACAGAGGTGCCGATGAGATCGGAGGAGCATGCCGGCATTTAGCGAAAAAATCGATGGAAGAGCCACAAGATGAGTGACAAGCCAATACTGATGACAAGAGAGGTCATGAGCGGCGCGTAAAATTGGAAGCCTGGCTTTTCGACGCGGATATCGCCAGGCAAACGCCCGAACCAGCTCAGCTTATCGGCAGCAAGCCAGAGCATCAGGCCTGCGACAGTCAAGATCACGCCGATGCTGACCAGCATTTTCCCGAGGTTTTCCATAACGAAGGCCTACTGTACAGATGTGCTACCCCACGCATATGGCCGGCAACGAGCCAGCTGTCAAGAACTGAGCAAGTCGGAGAAGGCAATACAGCACGGCAAGAGTCTTGGCCTAAGGTCTATCGTGCGCTTGTCGGTATGCGGAAGCTGAACTGCGAAGTGGGAGCAGAAGGCCAGGACCCAGCCGGAATGTCAGTGATGATGCCAGCCTCATAGGGAAGGCAATGTCAGCTTGCTGAAGTTCGCTCTCCCGGCTGGCACGATCAATCTAGCGCACAAACACACCGCTCGTCGCCCTCAATTCTTCTTCGGGGTTGGTTCCTGTGGCTGCGGCTGCTTCTGTTGAATATCAAGTATCTTGACATCGAAATGTAACGTTTTCCCCGCCAGAGGA
>JBMDXC010000108.1:0-12381 GCA_048594805.1 Candidatus Entotheonellaceae bacterium
TCCGCGCGTCCGAGGCGGGTCTGTTCGAGCTGGCGGCGGGGGGGACGGCTGTCGGCACAGGGCTGAACGCGCCACCGCACTTCAGCCGGGAGATCGCCTCCACGATCGCACAGCTGACCGGTTATCCATTCGTGACCGCGCCCAACAAGTTCGCGGCGCAAGGCTCGCTCGACACGATGGTCGCCGCCATGGCGGCGCTGCGCGGGCTCGCGGTGGCCTTGATGAAGATTGCCAACGACATGCGCTGGCTTGCCTCCGGCCCACGCTGCGGGCTCGGCGAACTCCTTTTGCCGGAAAATGAGCCGGGCTCGTCCATCATGCCTGGCAAGGTCAACCCGGCGCAGTGCGAGGCGATGATGATGGTCTGCATCCAGGTGATTGGCGAGGACAACGCGGTTGCGGTCGCCGGCAGCCAGGGCAATTTCGAGCTCAACACCATGCGCCCCCTCATCATCAACAACTTCCTCCACTCCGCCCGCGTCCTCGGTGATGCCTGTAACAAGCTGCGGCGCTTCTCGGTGGAGGGGACGCAGCTCAACCGCACACACATCGACGAGATGCTCGGCCGCTCGCTCATGCTGGTGACCGCGCTCAGCCCAGTGATTGGCTACGACCAGGCCGCCGCGATCGCCCATAAGGCGCATGCCGAGGGCCTGACCTTGAAGGAGGCCGCACTCCAGTCCGGAGCCATCGACGAGAAACAATTCGACGAGATCGTCGACCCGCAGAAGATGGTTGGGCACGGTGTCGCCGGAAGCTGAACTTCCAGAAGGGAATTGACGATGGACTTTATCGAATGCCTTTTCGGTACATAGCGCCCTCCGGCCCTCTGGAAGAGGGCCAGGAGGACTGTCTCAGGCCGGAGGGTACCCTTAGCCCGACGCTCTTCCACCGGAAGAGAAAGTGGCCAGGCAGCCGCCGCGCTAACGCTTATGCCGGTGGCTGTGCTTTGAGGCTGGCAGCCAGCATATCAACGACCTGCGCCAGGGTACGGTCACGGTCACGCCTTTCCGGGGTCTCCTCAGCCAGGGGAGTCGAGGCCACAAAGCGGTACATATCTGCTGCCGCCTGATGGAATTTGGGCGTCAGCCCTGCGTCAGCAAACGTCTGGGCAATCTCTTCCATCTCCCCGATCCAACGATGCGCCTTCGTAGGCATGACCGGAATTTGTCGCTCCATGGTACGGTAGCGGTCTCCCTGGCTTTTCTGAAATTCCTGGACCAGCGGCTCATACAGGCCCATGCTGTGCGCCACAGTGAGCAGACCGGTCGCCAGGGCTGTGGTCCCCTTGGTGAAGGCGGCATAGCACATTTTAATGCCAGACGCCTGGCCAATCTCCAATCCCAGCGGACGGACATCCAGTCCATAGTGGCCCAGCGCAGCAAACTCCTCGACATCCGGCCCGGAGGCATAAAATCGCGTGGTGCCTTCCCGGTGCGGCGGCGAGCCGATAATGCCAGCGTCCACAAAACGGCTGCCGGCTGCGGTGATCACCTCAGCAATGGCGCGGACCGTCCTGGGTGAGACGGCATTACAATCGGCGTAGAGCGTCGTGGCCCCAGCGTTGCGGAGTGCCTGGGCGACGATCCGGGCCGTGTTCAGCGCTTCTTCGGGGACCAGAATAGAGAGCAGCAGATCCGCCTCACACACGAGTTGCTCGTACGTGGGAACCTCAGCAATCCCCGCCTTGCGTGAGAGCATACACGTGCGCTCGCTCCGGCCCTGCAGGCAGGTCACGACGCGCATACCGTGCTGGAGCAGCACCTGTCCGACCACGTGTCCCATATCACCGGGGCTCAGCAGGCCCACCGTCTGTATAGCCATAGAGTGTCATCCTCTCTGTATGTAGGTTTGCTCGTATTATAAGAGTGTAGGGGAGCATTCTGGCCAGCGCCAGAAAAAAGTACTCGGAGGCAGCCCGGGTGCAGAGCCAGTCTGAAAGGAGACGTATATCTGGGCTTTGACAGTATGCCAACCACCGGCTATGCTGCCCGCGTCTACGCAGCGCCGGCGCTATGCAGCGTACGCCTTACCTGCCTACCGGAACCCAGCCGAGAAGACGGAGGAAGCCCATGGGACCAAAGCTAGTCGAATATTTGTTATACGAGCCCGAAGACAGTGGCATCTTGTGGATCAAGTTCAATCGCCCGGAGCGCATGAATGCCCTCGTCGGTACGGCTGAAGAGCACGCTACAGTGACCAAAGTGGGAGAATACATGCGGGCTGGAGACGATGATCCAAACGTCCGGGTCATTGTTCTCACAGGCGTCGGACGCGGTTTCTGCTCGGGCGCTGACATGCGACGCGATATCCCTGACGAGGTGAAGGGCGAGAATGTGTCGGGCAATCGTAACATCCCTGAGGGTCCAGATGCTGCCAGGGAACATTTCTTCCACGGCTTCACCACGCTGCACCGCGATATCTCACTCATCCGCAAACCCACCATTGCCATGATCAATGGCCCGGCTGTTGGCTCGGGCATGGATATGGCCTTGCACTGCGATATCCGCATCGGATGCGAGCATACGCGCTTCATTGGCTATCAGCAATTAGGCCAGATCATGGAAAACGGCGGGTGCTACTATCTGCCCAAGATGGTTGGATTGGGCCGCGCCCTGGAGTTCGCTTACGTCGGTCAAATTGATGCTCAGCGTGCCTATGAGTGGGGTATCTTGAACCATTTAGTACCCGCCGACAAACTGGAGGAAACGACGCGGGATCTGTGTGAGCGCATTATGCGCACGCCGCCCATGGTGCAGTGGATCAGCAAACGCATTATGCGCGCTGCCCTGGATAGCTCCCTGGAGACCACCATGGTGCTGACGTCCAATGCTGGCGGCATCCTGCAGGGCTCCGAAGACGCTCAGGAAGCCCGACGCGCCTTCCTGGAGAAACGCCGCCCAGTGTTCAAGGGGCGGTAGAGCACCAGTTAAGTATGCCTGCTTTGCTCCCCCCTCCCGCATGGAGAGGGGAGATGCGGCTCGACCTCAGCGCCCAGGCCTGCTCTACTCCGCGCCCAGGCGCAGAATTTTGCTACTCATTTGCATGAGATCATTGCCAGTCGCTAGACAGCGCTGGAGTACAGTCCCCAGATATTTCCAGGCGCTCGAGCCCGTGCTCTCATTACCTGCCTGCATGCATGCCAGCGTGGTAAAGTTATCGACCAGCCATTTATAGATGTTATGCTCCGCCACATACTCTTGCAGGCGGGCCATGCGGTGCGCCTTTTCCTCGGGCGACATCTCTAGAGCCTGGCGCAGCGTCTCTGCGACGCCCTCTATATCGTAGGGATTGATGAGCAAGGCATTGCTCAGCTCTTCTGCTGCACCAGCGAATTCACTGCAGAGCAACACGCCGCGCCGTTCAATCTGGGCGGCGATAAACTCCTTCGCCACCAGATTCATACCATCGTGGAGAGAAGTCACCATGGCGAAATCGACCATACGGTAGTACACCGCTAATTCAGCGGGTTCCACCTGGGCATAGCGATAATGGATGGGGTGCGCCGCGCCCCTACTAAAGCGGCTATTGATCCGTGCTACCACCTCTTCCACTTGCTCTTTCACCCGACGGTACTCCTCGATCTGCGTGCGACTGGGCACGGCAATCTGTATAAAGCCCAGACGGCCCTGATAGGCTGGGTACTTTTCCAGAAGCCGCTCAATGGCCTCCAACCGACTGACGATTCCCTTGGTGTAGTCGAGCCGGTCCACTCCCAGGCCAAGTAGCGGAAATGCCAGGTCGGGCTGTGAGCGCAGGCGCGCCATGCGCTGGGAGGCACGCTGTCCCCGCGCGAGTTGCTCCCACGCATCATAATCAATACTGATAGGGAATGGCCGCACCCAGGTCACATGCCCCGCATGCTCCACCGTCCCGGCTGTCATATCAACCTGCGCCCCCAGAGCACGCTCGGCACACTCCAGGAAATTGCGACAGTACTGCTCCAGATGGAAACCCAGGAGGTCGTTTCCCAACAGGCCCTCCAGCAGTTCGCGGCGCCAGGGACAGGCGCGGTAAATCTCCCAGGGGGGCCAGGGGATGTGCCAGAAATGCATCATGGCGAGATCAGGGATACGCTGGCGGAGGTAAGCCGGGCAGAGCGCCAGCTGGTAATCCTGGAGCCAGACAACTGCTGGTTCTTCGCCACATTCCTCGGCGACCACTGCGGCAAAGGCAGCATTAACGTTTTGATAGTGGTGCCAGTGGCGCGGTTTAAAGATGGCCCGCTCGAGCTGGAGGTGACACAGGGGCCACAGGGCACTATTGGCAAAGCCATAGTAAAAGCCTCGCACCTGTGCTTCGCTGAGCCAGATGCGCCGCAAGGTGTACTGCGGGTTGTCAGGTGGAACCTGCACATGATCCTGGGCGTCAACCGTATATCGATCTGCGCTGTCGTGCCCCCACGCGACCCAGGTACCGTGACAGGCTTGCATGACAGGATCGAGTGCAGAGGTGAGGCCTCCCGCCGGCCGAGTCCAGCGGATGGTCGATTCATCCTCAAGCAGGTGCAGTTCCTGCGGTCCCGACGCCTGGCGTACCCTTTCACCCTCCCAGCTCGTGGCGCCGGCGGGGGCGGTTGCAGCTCCCGCAGAGGCAGCTAGAACCTGGCGGTGCCAGCGGTGGCTGTAGGGCTCACGGTTTGACACCAGGATAAGCCGAGCCGCACCGAGGAGTGACACCAGAGACGCTGTTGCCTGCGTTGCAGTCCAGTGCGCCATACACAACCCTCCCTTGCTTGATAGATGACGATTGCCCCGCCGCGGTGTTAGATGTGCATGAGTCAGCCTCCCTAGTGCGTACGCCGGCCTCCTCTCCTCGGCCCGGCGTCGATGGTTACACAACTCCAGCAACGCCTACACGGCATGGTCAGCTTGACGAAAGGTTTTTGCAGGCCGCAGGAATGCCCTGTGCAGGGACTATTTCTGGCACCTCACAGTGTAGCCATAGAGTATCTCTAGTTGCGCTCAGATGTCAACTACGAGCCCCTCATAGGCTGCTGTGCACTGCATGTGCCGATTCTGGGTATGAATCCAGGCGCGTGCCTCCTCCTGGATCGTGTCCAGCACATCATCCGTTCGTACCGGATCGTGGTGGAAGAGGATCAGGTGTTTAACCTCCGCAGCCACGGCTAGCTGGCAGGCTTGCTGGACGAGACTGTGCCCCCAGCCATGTTTCGCCGGCATGTCGCTCGGGAGATACTGGGCATCGTGAATCAGCACATCCGTGTGCCGACAAAACGCGGCACACTCGGCAAAGCTCGTCACCTTCTCATACGGGGGCTCGAGTTCGTTATCTGTCAGGTAGACGAGAGATCGCCCCGCATGCTCGATCCGATAACCTGTACCCCCGCCCGGATGATTTGTCGCCAGGCACGAGAGATGACAGCCGCGTTCCTGGAAGCCTGCCAGCCCCTGCTCCATGGGACAGAGCACCCGAGCAGGGAGATCCTCTGGTGTCACCGGAAAGTGCATACCATCCATCTGTTCAAGGGTTGGGCACCACAGGGTGTGCCCCATGGGGGTCGGAAAGATAGAAATCGTGCGGTGCTGCTGATAGATCGGGGCAAAAAACGGGAAGCCCTGAATATGGTCCCAATGGGCATGCGACAGCAACACAAAAATATCAGTATCCTTGGCTGCCAAGACCTCTCCCAAGGTGCGGATCCCGGTACCCGCATCCAGCACCAGAAGGGTACCGTGCCCTAGATCAACGCTGACGCACGCCGTATTGCCTCCATAGCGCACGGTGGTGGGCCCCGGGGTAGGAATAGAGCCACGCACTCCCCAGAATTGTAGGGTCATAGCTGTGGTCATAATCTTACCTCGCCGTGCTGAGGGTCGCGTCTGACAGGAGGAAGTCCTCTGTTCACCAAGGGCCTGAGGTACGAACGCACACCCACAAGGACGCTCTGTGCTGCCAGCTTAGCGCTGCTGCGCAACCGCGGCCTGTTGCGGCACCGCGAGCGTGAAGGTATCACCAAGCTGCAAACCCGCGAGAGACTCATGTGGCACCGCGAGTACAAGTACCTGGCCAGCGTGCGTCTTGGCCTTCACCCGATTGGCCATCATGTCGATGGCTACGATGGTAGCCGGCACGGTGCCGTCGGGGTTCGTCGTCTGGATATCCGTAAGCGACTGCGCTGGCACGGTGGTTGTGATCACCCGACCGTCATAATCAATGAGGTGGTACGTGTGCGCTGCCCCTTCCACCGCTATCAGCTGTGCGGCGGGTAACGGTTTGGATGCAGGCTGCGCCGCAAAAACAAGAGGGGACCCTAGGCCCAGGAGGCACAGGGCCATACCCAAAATGCTTCGTAGGTTGCGAGACATGACTTTTCTCCTCTAATCATCTATACAGTACTACCAGTGTTGCTGGTCTTAGACTGGCCAGCCGCTGCCTTTCTATGAAGGCGGTAGTACTGTTTTGCCGCTAAAGGCACCAATAAGGGGTGCAAATTTGATGCCACTTGTGTTGAGGCCGTTCGGGGGCGTGTTTTGGCGGCTAGCGTCAGAGGCCGACGACAGGCAGCATGTCAAGCCCCCATTCAAAATGAGAGATATGCTCTCATAATGAGAGAGCCCCTGAGGGAAGAGCAGCTTGGCTTCAGCCAAGCTGCGCCAGGAGGCGTCGTATGTCTCAGCGCAACTCAGCGAACTCTAGTGCGGCGTTTGGCCTGCGCCCTGGCGGCGGCCTCCTTGGCGGCGAGTTCCTCCCGAACGTAGGTCAACTCCTGCTCGAGTAGCTTGTTCTGGGTTGTGGTGCTGCGGACTTGTTGATGCGCCTGGTCAGCTTCCCACTGGGCGCGTTCGGCTGCCTCCTGAGCCCGTTGAGCCTCACGGGTGCGCGCGTCAAGGAGCAGACGGTCCCGGGTCGCACTAAGTTCCTCGAGTTCGGCCTCTGCCTGCTTTAGTTCAGCAGTGGCGCGCGCTATCTCAACCCGCTGCCGGGCCACGGCGGCCAGGTTCTGTACTTCCCGTACGTCCTTCTCTTTATCCCAGGTGTGCTCAGCGCGCCGGAGGGCCTTTTCAGCTTCACGTAAAGCCACTGGAGCACGGCTGGCGACCTGCGGGTTGTCACGCGCTTCCACATACACCATACGGGCCTGGTCCAACTCCACAGGGCGTAGAGGAGTATGGCTACATCCCACACCCATCAGACTTACGCTTATAACAACACTGATCACTAGGTACAATAACATGTACCCCCGAGTCACCCTGCGCATCGCCTTTTCCCTCCATTACTGGCTGGGCGATGCCCGCTGTTCTGCCTCACGGCGGAGCGCTTCAATGCTTTGCTGGAGTTCCGCAGCAGTCCGACGTGTCTGCTCTGATTGCGCCTTGGTCTCCGCCAGCTGTGCATTGACCAGAGCACGTTCAGCCCAGCGGCGAGCCTGAGTGTACTCTTTCTTTTGCAGGGCTTCCTGCGCGCCGGCGAGTTGCTCTCTGGCCGTATGGAGTTCTAAACTGGCATATTGTGGCGCTTTACTATTGTTGGCCTGCTGCACTGCCAGCTCCGCTTGTGACACTTGTGACACCGTCGCTGCCGGCGGTTTGCCAGCACAACTGCTCAGCCCCATCGCTCCACAGAGTAGGAGCAACAGGACAGCTGCTTTCTTGCCTTTCATAGGGTATCCCCCTTTTTTGCAGACCCAGTGCCGCCTAGCATCAGGCGGTTAATGGCTTATCTTTTCTGTATGAAACAACTTTTGGCATCTCGGCCGGCATCGGGATATTATCCCCGTGTTTGGCCGTCACACGCGGGTTTAGCAATTTTCATGCCATGCTCCTGCAAGACCCAAGGTCTACCGCAGACACCGTACACTGCCTACCCAGGCTGTACAGACCTTGGCGCGTATGGCATACTCGCGGTATGCACCTTCAGCAAGGAGAGGAGACATGGAGACAGTTGGCTTTATCGGGTTAGGCAATATGGGTAGCGGTATGGCCGGCAATATTCAGAAGGCGGATTATCCCCTGGTCGTCTACGACTTGCGTCACGAGAGCACCAGGCCATTTGTTGACCGGGGGGCTCGCTATGCCGTGTCCCCGGCCGAAGTGGCGCGCCAGTGTGACGTGACCTTCACCTCCCTACCTGGCCCTGCCGAAGTGGAGGCGGTCGCCCTCGGAGCGCAGGGCATTCTGGAAGGCATCAGGCCAGGGTCGGTGTACGTCGATCTCTCCACCAGCCGTCCGACCTTGATCCGGCAGATCGAGCCCCAGTTTCGGGCCAGAGGTGCCCACGTGCTCGATGCCCCGGTGAGCGGTGGGAAGACCGGTGCAGCGACGCGCAATCTGGCGGTGATGGTCGGTGGTGAGCGAGAGATATACGAGCGCATCAAACCGATTTTGGATGCATTTGGCGATAAAGTGTTCTACGCTGGAGCCATTGGCGCTGGAAGCGTGTGTAAGCTCGTGCACAACATGATCGGGCATGGCGTCCGCCAGGCGATCGCCGAAGGTTTAACGCTGGGTGTGAAGGCCGGCGTTGATGCGGAGACGCTCTGGGAGTGTGTGCGGCGTGGCTCCACCGGGCGCCTGCGGTATCTGCACGAGAGTGTGCCACGGAACGTGTTTCGGAAGGACTACGACAACCCCAGTTTTATGCTCGCCCTGGCGCGCAAAGATATTGCCCTGGCCAATGAACTTGGGCGTGAATTCCAGGTGCCCATGCCCATCGCCAACCTCGCGGAACAAATCGCTATCCATGGGCTCAATCGTGGTTGGGGCGACAAGGACAGCAGTGTGACGTTCCTGCTCCAGGAGGAAGCCGCTGGCGTGGAGGTGCGTGCACCTAATGTCGATTATGTCAAGGCCGGCAAGTTCATCTCTACCCACCCTGAGGCCGAATGATGGCAGCGCAGAGGCAGTGAGAGCTGCCTCTGCGTTTCCAGCTGGAGGACTAGACGTGGTTCTGGAGCATCAGTTCCGCTGGATACGGCTGGAAATAGGTCTGCTCAAGCACCCAGGGTAGCGGGTGGAGCCTGAAATAGTGCTTCAACAATGTGAGCGGGACCACCAGGGGGACGAATCCCTGCCGATAGGCTTCGATGTGTGATATAACCTCGGTCTTATCGTCAGCATCGAGCACTTTTTTCACGTACCCCAAAAGATGATAGAGTACATTGGCATGCTTGCGTGTGGTGGCCTTGACTTTGAGCCCATCCATGAACATGGTCCCATAGGCGTGTAGCAGCTCAGGCATGGGCAGTTCCCCAGCCCTGGCCACGAGGCGCCCGAGCGCCTGATAGTGCGGGCGGCTATGCGCCAGCAGGGTCAATTTGTGCTGCGTATGAAAACGTACCAGACCCTGCGCTGTGGGTTGCCTGGCGACGAGCTCGCGCCAACGATAATACGCAAACACCCGCGTAATGAAATTTTCGCGCAGACGCATATCCTGGAGCCGTCCCTCTTCCTCCACGGGTAGGAGTGGCAAGCGCTGCATGAGCGCGGTCGCAAACAGGCCACGGCCCTGGCGTTGTGCAGTACCATCCTGGCTGTACACGCGGACGCGCTCCATACCGCAAGACGGCGAATCCTTTTTCAGAATGTACCCATGCAAGCCAAGCTGGATGAGGGCTGTCAGACGCTCGGCAGCATACCGCTGCATCGCCTCGGTGTAGTCCCGCTGTGAGCGGGTCGCCACCAGATGGGGCGCCTCAGGGGTGCCGACCAGCCGTAGGCTTTCCCGCGGCGTTCCAAGACCCAGCTCCATTTCAGGGCATACCGGGACCCATTGAAAGAATTGTCCCAGGGTACTGACAATATAAGCGTCGCGCTTATGCCCACCGTCAAAGCGTACCTTCTCACCCAGGAGACAGGACGAAATGCCAATACGGATGGGAGTGGAAGTCGTTGTCGACAGCGTTTCGGCGCTCATGCGGCACCTCGTGCTGGCGCCTGCGGCTGACAGACGGGCCCGTTTTCACAGGCGCGCACAAGGCCGCGGAGCATGCCGGCAAAGATCATCCTGTGCAGCGGGTAGAGCGCATACCAGTAGAGCCGGCCCCCGACGCCAACCGGGTCAAAAATGGCCGTCTGCCGGATATGCGCCGACGTCGCATCCCCTTGCACCTCAAATTCCAGCCAGGCTCTGCCCGGCAGGCGCATTTCGGCCATCAAAAGCAGGCGACGATCGGGTTCGAACGCTTCCACGCGCCAGAAATCCACCGTATCGCCGGCGACCAGCCACGCCGGATCACGTCGTCCGCGCCGCAACCCTACCCCACCCACCAGAAGGTCGAGCCATCCGCGCAGTTGCCAGAGCCAGTTGGCATAATACCAGCCCCTGGCCCCACCGATCTGGCGAATCGGCTTGAACGCCAGGGCTGGCGGTCTGGCCACCTGCGCCACACGCGAATCCACTATCCGGGTACCAAAGCGCACCCCGCCCCAGGCCGGCTGCCGCCCAGCGGTCGAGAGGGCGTCAGACCAGCGCGTCTCCGCGTAGGCATGATCCTCGTAACACAGAGCCCGGGCAATGGCCTGGCGTACCCCCATGGGTTGGACAGCAAACACACGCCGGGCCGTGTCGTCCTGCACCACCGTCGCATGCCGGATGCTGTCGATGAGCTGGCGCCCAATGCGGGCGTAGACTGGCGTGACCAGGCCGAGCCAGAGACTGGAAAGACGTGGCGTCAGCACCGGCACGGGTAGCATGCAGCGTCGCAGCCCGCGCTGGCGGGCATATTCCCGCATGATGTCACCATAGCACACCTGGTCGGCACCACCGATCTCGAAGACCTGACTGCGATGCCCGGGCACCTCTAAGGCTGCCAGGAGATAGGCCACGACGTCCTCAATGGCGATCGGCTGCGTGCGCATCGAGACCCAACGTGGCGTGATCATCACCGGCAATCGTTCCACCAGGGCACGGATGATTTCGAATGAGGCGCTGCCAGATCCAATGACGATCGACGTGCGAAACTCGATTACCGGTATCCCCGATTCCCGGAGTATTTCCCCGACTTCCTGGCGGCTCCGCAGGTGTGGTGAGAGCTTACTATGACTGTAACCCAGTCCCCCCAGATAGATCACGCGCTGCACCTCGGCCTGGCGTGCTGCGGCTGCGAAACACTGCGCCGCCTGACGATCGGCGGCCTCAAAGGCGGCAGTCGAGCCCATAGAATGCACCAGATAGTAGGCCGTATGCACGCCGCGCATGGCCTCTCTGAGGCTCGCAAGATCACGCACATCGCCACGGGCCACCTCGGTCGTCGAAGCCACACGGGGGAGGAGAAACTGCGGTTGCCGCGCCAGACAGCGGAGTCAGTACGCAGTTTTCTCCAGTGCTTTAAACAGCCGACCACCGATATACCCAGTTGCCCCTGTGATCAGGATCAGGGGTGGCAATGCTTGCGTCATACGTACAGATCCTCGTTACTGCGTAAACAGATAATGGTGCTGCGGACATGGTCTGTTCTGGGCTTGCAGGGCCGCCTTGACTCCATGGCACCGTGCGCGTTCATGGGGTCGAGTGTCGCCGTGCTGGCTTTCTGCCCACACCGGAGTGTTGGATTGTTCCCGGGTCATCTGTATGCTCCTCCATGGTGGCTGATTTGTGGCCACTGAAATAAAACGGCACGCTAATGAGCAAGACACTGATAGCGAGATAGAGTAGATCCTGAGCGCCGGTGTACTTTATGTCCAGGGCATGCTGGAAGAACTCAATGACGAGCACGAGTAAGATCAGTTTCGCAATCCGATCCTTGAGATCGTCGAGGCTATGGACCTGGAGCCGGCGTGGCATGAGCTGTCTGTGTCCTTCGTCATCCATCTTGCTGATGAACAGCTCGTAGAGTCCCAAAGCAAACAGTAGTAAGATGGCTGCGATAAGATAGCTATCTACCGCCTTAACGAGATACGTCACCAGGTCTGAGCGTAACGCGCCACGGCTCGCCATATCGAGAGCAGGACCCCCGTAAGTACTCAGCTTGCCCAGGAGATGGACAACATCGACTGCCGCCATGTAAAAGGTACCCACTGCCAGAAGTAGGCCGGCAATAACACCTGAGAGGACCAAAAGCCGACTCTGCCACAGGATATACTCGAAGCCATGCTCCAGCCATTTCATGGTTCTGTTGCCTTCTCTGCTACAGAGGTCTTTAGCGTTGGGCATGTGTACACCACAGCCATCACTTCTCCAATGCAACAGCCCATAATACCATAGAGCTGAGAGCCAGATGGCGTTACTATAGGCCCTCTACGTGCTCCTGTAGCTTATCTTACCATCCTGGAAAAAACCCACGGCAGGCCGAGAAGGCATCTTACACAGGCATGAGCACACACACACCGGTAAGCACAAGTGCTAGCAGGAGTGCGGTAAGCGAGACCTGGCGCGCCTGACGTCGCACCTGCTGGAGGACGCCAGGCACGGCGATGTGTT
>JBMDXC010000109.1:0-18213 GCA_048594805.1 Candidatus Entotheonellaceae bacterium
TAGGATAAGCGCATTGAGCTTAGCTGCTCCTCCCGGCTCTTGACTCTGGCACTTGAGCAGTTTATGCTGCCGTGGACTTTTCAGCCCATGTACAGAAAATAGGGGATGCTCTCCGGGCGTCAGTCCAAGAGGAAAGAGAGCGCTCTTGCTGCGCGATGCTCTCCGGGTCCGCTGGCCCTGAGATATCTGAATGAGGTGATGCCATGGCTTTCGTCGAGACCGAGCGTCACGGACAGGTGATGGTGATTCGCATGAATCGGCCAGAGCGTCTCAACGCGCTCGGCTATGATCTGCGTACCGGCCTGGCCGAGGCCTGGTGTGAATTTCGGGATAGCGACCAGTGCGAGGTGGCCGTGTTCACTGGGACTGGCCGCGCCTTTTGCGCTGGAGAGGACATGAAGGAATCGCTCGAGCGCGGTGCGCCAGGGAGGGGGCAGCAAACCATCGCCGATCCTTTCAGAGATGGTACCCTGCTCAAACCCGTGATTGCTGCCATCAACGGCTACGCCATGGGTGGTGGGTTTCAGCTGGTCGAGCGTACCGACCTGCGCGTAGCCGTGCGCGCGGCTATTTTTGAGGTATCGGAAGCCAAGCGCTGGCTGCTCGGTGGCTATAATCATGGCTTCCTGGCTGGCCTCCCCCATCCTATTGCCACGGAGATGGCGTTGGGATTTCGCTTCACGGCTGAGCGCCTCTACCAGGTGGGATTCCTCAACCGTCTCGTGGAGCCCGACGAACTCCTGCCCACCGCCTTTGAGATGGCCGAGCACTTGCTGACATTGCCCCCGGCATCGCGCGTAAACACTGTGTACATGATGCGTCAGATGCGGCCACAGGTGGCGCCTCCGCTGCAGCGCCTCGCCGCGCAGCTTAACGAGCACGGCGCCAAGGATGACCTGATGGAATCGCGTCGGGCCTTCGCGGAGAAGCGCAAGCCAAATTTCAAGGGTTGGAACGATCCTGCCGACCGCTACCGGCTGCCCACCCTGGAGGCACCCGAGCAGAAGGCCAGCGAGTAAACGTTGCATACCAGCGCAAGCGTGAGGTGAAGCATGGTGACCTTAGGCACAGCCGACTATACCTACGAAGTGGTGGAAAACTGGGCCAAGCTCCCCGATGGTTGGGGGTTCAAGGAAGTGGCCGCGGTCGGGGTAGACGCCAATGACAATGTCTACGCCTTTAACCGCGGGGAGCATCCGATGATAGTATTTGACCGCCAGGGCAATTTCCTGCGCTCGTGGGGGGAAGGTCTCTTCCCGCGCGCCCATGGCATCACCGCGAGCCCTGATGGAACGCTCTTCTGTACTGACGACGGTGACCACACCGTGCGCAAGTGTACCCTGGATGGCAAGGTGTTATTCACCCTGGGGATGAGCGGCAAGCCGGCGCCGTTCATGAGTGGTGAACCATTTAACCGGTGTACCCACGTGGCTATCGATCCCCGCAATGGCGATTTTTATGTCTCCGACGGTTATTGCAACGCCCGCGTGCATAAATATTCGCCCGACGGCAAACTCCTCTTTTCCTGGGGTGAGTCAGGGACGGATCCTGGCCAGTTCAACATCGTCCATAATATCGCTACCGACTCGGCCGGCTGGGTCTATGTCGCTGATCGGGAGAATCACCGCATCCAGGTGTTTGACCCCGACGGCAAGTTTGAAACGCAATGGGTCAATATGGCACGACCCTGCGGCCTGTATATCGACCAGGCGAGCGATATCGCCTATGTGGGTGAACTCGGTGTGGCCATCTCTTCTAATGCTCAGGCCAACGGCGTTGGCCCACGTATCAGCCTCTACGATACCAAAGGCAACCTCCTGGCACGCCTGGGCAACAAGCCAGAAGGCGAGGCTCCTGGCCAATTCATCGCGCCGCACGGTATCTGCATCGACTCCAGAGGCGACATCTACTTAGGAGAAGTTTCCTGGACGCACACCGGCAGCCGGCTCAATCCGCCCCGAGAGCTGCGCTCTTTGCAGAAGCTGGTGCGTCGGGGTTAAGCCTGCACGCCGCCATACGAAATGTTATCGCAGCAAATTGACGCGCAAACGAGGAAGAGTATATTGGGGTACGAAGATGTACAGGCGCTTACGCCCGTCTCGCGTCCCCTGGTCGAGTTGCACTCGGCGACGCCGAAACCCATGCGCGTCGCCCTGCAACCATGGTCCTGTGCCTCACGAAGGACTGCCTCTGGTGGATACTTTTTGCGCTGTATCTCTATGATGCCTGGCCTGCCTTCGTGGAAACTGCTCCTTAATACTCGATACAGCTCAGCGTCATAAACCCGTAATGATCGTCGTGCCGTGGCGGTGGCGGCAGACTCCCAGCCGCGGGCACAAGCTGGTCACGCAGTGGCCCGATGGCCTTCTGCTGCGCGCCTATGACCCGTTGCACTGGCGGCATGTCAGGGAGGTCGAGCGTGCGGGTCTTGAAAAAGCTCGTGCTGACGATGGCATCGGCTTCTGGTAGAGGTTCGAGCATGGTCGGCGCCGCGTCGGTGGCATCGTCTTCACTGGTCAGAAAGACCGTCTTGATGCCCAACTGCTCGCAGGCCTGGATCGTACGCACCACTTCGATAAATTCATTGCCCCCGGCGTCCCAGGTGAGCACCGCCCCCTGCGCCCCGAGCTGCCTGGCCAGCTTGGCAGTCTGGTTGGCCATGAGCTGCTTCTCGTGCTGCGTGGTCCACTCCGTGCGCAAGGCAATCACCCCGCCAAAATTCCAGTCTACCCCGTGGCGGCGATACAGCTCCAGCAGGAGTGGATTGTTGGCCACTGTCCAGGACATGGCAAACGCCGTGCGGTAAGGACCGGTCAAGGCGCCATCGAGGATCTCGTTGGGATGGAGAAACCAGGGTGGCGTAAGCTGGGTCAGGCCATAGGTGGCCGTACAGAACGCCGTCGGCGAGCCGGACATGGCCTGGGGCGAATGCACGCACCAGATATAGACCACTTTCGGCAAGGCTGGATCGACCTGGCGTAACTCAAAAATTTCCCGCTCTGGTGGGGTCAGATGGCGTGTAGCAGCGGCAATCTGGTCGTTGACCACCAGCGCGGCCTTGTGCACGGCATCGTTCTGCGCCTCATTGCCCAGCCCGGGATCTGGTTCAACCACGACACACAGGTGTATGAGCTTGCTGAGGGGCAGCATCTCAGCCCAGGGACCGGACATGTCGAGATAGATTTCGACGTAGTCCCCGCCGGCATCGTGCCAGTTGACGCTGGACACCTCCGTGATGCCCATGCCGGCGAGGCGATGCGTACGCCCCTCGCCTACCGTCGTAATGGACCGACCACAGATCCCAGGATACGTGACACCTGGCCCCTCGACCTTGAGACGCGGTTCAATGACGTCGCGCACGGGCCAGATGCGTACCGACTCCCCAGGAGCGGCAATCTCCAGGTCAACAGTGGCAAGACGCGGGTCGTGCTGTACCGCCTCCAGGACTGCTGCCTTGTCGACCTCCAGATGCCCATCCTGATAGCGTGTCTGCGATCCAAAGGTGATATTGTGGACTGGAAATGTCCCCATTTCAAGACGCATGGCTGATCTCCCGCTCCAGGGCCATGTCCATGGGATCAAACAGGGTTGGCCCGGTCACTGCCGTCTGCACGGCTGCCAGGGCCGTGCGCACGATGCGCATGCCATAGGCATAGTCCTTTTCTGGCCCAAGATTGGGATCGCCACACACGTGCTCAATGCGCGCGCCGCGAATGACCCGGTTCGCCCCGGTGGTGAGGGCCAGGTCATAGATGGCGGAGATCATGCCCACCGGAATCCCCACGCGTTCAATTTCCTTGGCGATCGTTGCACCGCAACGATTGCAGGTGCCTCACGTGGCAACCAGGAGACAGCCATTAACGCCACCGGCTTGCAGATCCTCAGCGATGCTTTTGCCAAGACGCTTGGAGACTGCTACCGGCGTGCTCACGCCCGGCAAGGCGTAGATCCACTGATAGACACTGCCAATACTGCCTTCGTCTTTAAGATCGCGTAGGAAATTGAGCGGCAGAATATAGTTGGGGTTGGCATTGACAATATGGTTGAAATAGCCAGAGTGATACGCCTCCCAGTCATTGCCGGAGAGGCTGCGCAGCTCGGCCACAGTGTGGCGGTAGTAGCGTGTGGCGTTGGACGATACTTGCTTATCGGGATTGCCCTTGCGTACCAGGCCACCGGTAGTCACCAGAGCAATGGTGGCACGCGCCAGGTCAGCGATAGGCGTTGCTGGCGTTACCCGCTCGGGGGCGTGCATGGGCACTTCCGTGACAAACGCTTCCCCCCGGAGCTTCGCTTGCAGCATATCGAGAGCCCGCAGATATCCCGGGCGCTGCCGATCGTACACACGCCGCAGGCCGCGCGGCAGATAGCCTTCGACTTGCGCCGGGCCAAGTTCCTCCCCACGGCTCAGCTTCAGGGCCAGGCGCACCATGGCGGCGAGCGCCGTGGGCATCTCGACGGAGGTGGCCCCGGTCGGGATAATGAATAGCTCTGATGGATAGCTCAGCGTGCCTGGATTTTCCGGATGCATCCCGGTCACTGCTTTCAGGCCAAGCGCCTGCGCCGCTTTGCAGACCTCGGCGCAGGCCAGTCCGTAGCGGCCGGCGTTGAAGGCAGGGCCAGCAATGACCACATCTGGCCGCAGGTTTTGGAGATGTCCGGTGATCGCCGCGATCGCCTCGTCGCGTTGTTCGCTGACGTAGTTGTCACCACCGATAAGCGTGCCGAGGAGCGTGCCCTGCGTGCCGAGTGCCTGCTGTAAGGCACGGCTCGCACCCACGACCCCGTCGGCTAATGAGACCCTCACATGGGCCATCTCTTCCCCGCCAATGCCACCAAAGAACTGGTTCACGTAATGCACCACGCGCACTGGCTGTATCATCCCCTGCTCCTTCCACCGCCTTCAGTTCTGTTCTAACAGACTGCCACCGCGCCAGCTGTCCTGCTCCACAGCCTCGCGACGCTTGCCCCCGCTGACGCTGGTGTAGTTGCCACTTGCCACATTACCTGAGCCGCCATTAATGCTGGCGGCAAAACCGCTCGCCACATTGTCGGAGCCACCCGTGACACTACTAAAATCGCCCTGCGCACTAGTACTCATGCCCCCGCTGACGCTGGCGTTGAGCCCCTTCGCCTCATTACTCTTTCCACCGCTGACGCTGGCAAAGTCTTTGCTGGCGGTATTGACACTGCCCCCGCTGACACTAGCACCGAGGCCGCTGGCGGTGTTCAAACGACCCCCTGTGACACTGGCATAAGGGGCGCTGATAGTGTTCTCGCGGCCGACCACCAGACCGCCAAAGCTCGAGTAGGCGTGCTCCAGGCCGATCACCAGGTTGTGGGACCCGGTGCGCTTGAGGTTCTCGCCGGTGGTCTCGTTATAGCCGATGATCAGATTCCCCAGCCCATTCACCGCGCCATCCGTCTTGCCGCTGCCGTTGCGGATATACACGTTACACTTCTCGAAGACAACGTTGTCCCCATCCTTGCTCAGGCAGGCCAGCTTTGCCTCTAACTCCTGGACCCGATTCGTGAGTTGCTTCACCTGCGTCTGGAGATCCGTTGCCCGCGTCGCGGCAAACGGAAGCTGCATGTCCCAGCTGGCCACGAGCCCAAGGAGAACCGCCAGGAGCCCCAGGCTCCATGCTGTGAAACGACGTGTATCTGCCATACGGTGCGGACCCTTATTCTCGGCCCTCTGTCAGGGAGAGAGGGCGCGGACTGCGCTAGTTTTTCTCGTAGATCTGGAGGCGGTGCCGGCAGCTCTCCACCACATAGAGGCGGTCCTGAGCGTCCAGTTTCACGGCCATCGGACCCCAGAACAGCTTCTCAATGCTGGCCGACTCATAACGCGCCGCATCTGTTGGTGGGAGCTCTAGCGGTGGTTCAAGGTCAGCCTTCTGGCGTTCCGCAAGCTCGTCCTGGTTCGCGATAAAGTAGCTCTCGCCCCACTTCGACACCCCTGCTGCACCCCGCAGCCTGGCCCGTACACTGCCGTCAGGCGCGAGGATCTGCACGCGTTCGTTGCCCCAGTCGGCCACGTAGATATTGCCCTCCCGGTCCACGGCCACACCAGAAGGGCGGTTGAATTCCCCATCGCCCTGGCCAGAGCGGCCCCAACTGGCCAGATAATGCCCTGTGGCATCCAACTTCTGGATGCGATCATTGCGCCAGTCAGCCACGTACACGTTACCGGCCTGATCTAGGGCAAGGCCCCACGGCAAGTTGAACTCTCCAGGCCCTTGGCCAGCCTGCCCCCAGGCGCTGAGAAAAGTGCCATCTTTGGTGTATGTTTGGATGCGGTTGTTGCGACTGTCCACCACTAGCAGGTTTTGTTGGTGATCAAAGGCAAGACCCGCCGGCCGGTCAAACTCGCCGTCACCACTCCCCTGCCGACCCCAGCTGGCGAGGAAGGTGCCCTGTTTATCGAAGATGGAAATGCGCTGCAAGGCCTCATCAGAGATATAGACGTTCTCCTCAGCATCGAGCGCCATGGCCACGGGCCACATGATCTGGCCATCTCCACTGCCACCGCTGCTAAAATCGCCGTGATACTCTTCGGCCAGCGTGCACATGGATACCCGTTTATAGCCCATACGCACGTCAATTTCCGTTCCGGCCCGATTCAGTACATAGAGCATCCCGTCCCGGCGGATAGCCACATCGACGGGGTTGTTAAATCCTCTACCCCCCAGACCATAAAAGCCAATAGTATGGCTGTAGCGATACAGATTGTGCGTGCTCATGTTGCTCTTCCCTGTTCCTCTGGTCACCTCCCCCTGCGACTGCGTCGGCAGAGGGCGCCCAGCTTAACGGGCGCCTGTTCCCTGCGACTGCGTCGGCGGAGGGGCGCCAGTTTAACGGCGCCCCTTCCCCCCGGGCGAGGGTTTTATCACAGGGTGAGGGGCTTCACACCCAGTTACGCGAGCTGATACTCTCGCATAGAGACGATCAGTTGCAGCATGTCCCTGACCCGCGCCACCGCCATAGCGTCATCAGCGCCAAAGTGCAGATCGCCTTCTGTGGCGGCGTGCGCCATGAGTTCCTGGCGCGTGCTCTCGGCCACCGTAAGCGGCCCCATAAGATCGAGACAGGCGTCTACCAGACGCTCCGGCGAGAGCGTCGGTCCCAGCGCCCGGAGACGCTCAAGAATGGCGCGGACCCCTGGCTTATTGACGTCAGCAAACTGGCGCGAGGCAAAATTGACGCGGGCCATGAGGGTCGCGGTGTTGATCCATTCCTTCCCCGTGTGCCAGCCTTCAACGCTCGGTGGATCGAGGAGTTGTTGCCCCATAGCACCAGTCTCCAGGGCCAACTCAATATCCTCCACACTCGGGAAGCGATGCCCACCGGTGACCCGGACGGTGCTCACTACCATCTCCGCTGGACTTTTAACTTTGGCGAAGGTGGCTCGTTTGAAGAAGTCGGAGTTAAAGAGTACGCGCAGGACTGAGCGGATGTCATACGACGATGTACTAAACGCGTCCATCAGGGTGGTGATGGCGGCAGGATCACGTGGTGGCACTGTCGACCAGGCCGGGATCTGTGGCTCATCGGCAACGAAGAAGTTGTACAGGTGGCGGGCAATGAAGCGAGCGGTGGCGGGTTGACCGCAAATGATGTCGATGATCTCATCCCCGTCAAACGCCCCGGTGTGCCCAAGGAAGGTCTTGGTGCCGCCGTCGTGGTCGTCGGCGCGATACACAAACTGCCAGTCCAAACGACCATAGGGCCACACCGAATCGCGCGCCACGCGCGCCGTGTGCAGGGCAGCGTTGCGGATCGTCCAGCCGGTGAAAGCACGCGAGCACTGACGTACATCGACCTCGGTATAGTTCCCCACCCCCATGGAGAACAGTTCTAAAATTTCGCGACCGTAGTTTTCATTCACGGCGTCTTTGTGGTTATCTTTATTGTCCAGCCAGAAGAGCATGGCCGGGTCTTGCGATAGCTGCAGTAACAGCGTGCGAAAACTGCCCAGCCCGTAGCGGCGGAACATATCGATCTGGTTGAGGATGGCCTTTGGATGGTTCAGCTTTGTATACCCCGTAGCAAACACGCCATGCCAGAACAGCGCGAGCTTTTCCTGCAGCGGCCGCCGAGTATTGACCATGCGGTACAGCCAGTACGTCTGACAGCTATCGATGAGCATCAGGCTATTTTCGTCCACGTGATAGCGTCGTATGAGATCTTCATCTTCGAGAGCAGGCGGAGCGTCCTCGGGATGTAAAAGCTCCTCCACGGTGGCCTCATAGCCCTTGGCTACGTAGCGTTCCAGTTCCTCCCGAGTCACCCCAAAACCGGCACGACGCAGGAGATGTGCCATCAGAGTGATATCGTGTTGCGCCATGCTGCAGCCTCCCCTGTGGCGAATGCGGAGTGCGAAATGCCTTTGTGAGTAGCTGGCAGTGTATGTCCGACACGGCGGGGTGTCAAGCGCGAGGCAATTGGCCCAGGGGTGGGCTACGGGACCAGACGCGTCCCCTCACAGCAGCTGGCGTCCCATGACATCGAATGCCTCAACCTCGGCTGCGGCAGCGGGACTGGTGTGATACTCGTGGGCCAGCAGTGTCCACACCATGGTGTCACGCGGCTGCCCGTCGGGGGTGCGGGTGCGGTGGCGTAGCGTCGCCTCATGGCAGAAGCCAAGCTTGCGTGGCACTGCGGCGCTCCGCACATTGTTGGGATCACAGTGGATCTCGACGCGCGCCACTCTATCGATGAGAAAGGCAACTTTGGTGAGCGCTGCAGTGGCCTCCGTAGCGAGCCCCTGGTTGATGTAGTCCTTATGCACCCAATACCCAATTTCGCGTGCCCCGGCACCTGCACGGGTGTGCAGCCCAGTACTCCCGAGCACCTGGGTCTCGGCCCGATCAAACATGCCATAGGCGAAGTCCTGGCCCAGATCAAACTCGCCTCGGCAGTGGCGCAGATGCTCGATCTTCTTGTGGAGGGCCGTGGGCTCGTGCTGGGCCCACAGCATCCATGGCCGCAAATGTTCAAGGTTGGCATCAATAGCCGCTTTGAGCAGCGGCGCATCCTCGGGCTGCCAACACCGTAGCACCAGCCGCTGGGTGTGGATGCGATACGCCGGCCCCTGCCCGCGGGCTACTGTGCGTTCCCAGTGTGCCTGCTGCACTTCCATAAGCGTTCTCCGAATTTGCCCTGCCACCATACAGAGCCATAGCCCCCGGCTCCCACAGCCTGTCGTGCGGCCAAACCTTTGGGCAAGACTGCGCCTCATGATAGCACAGCCGTAGATCCAGATCGAGGAGGTCGTACCCAGACCATAACCACTTGCACTGATGGCGTGCTTCGTCGGATACCGCACGTCCTTACATCGTCCACAGGCGCTCAGGCAGTACGGGATGCAGTGGCCTTCTGCAGTGCATGGCCGACCTACACCATCGATTTTTTCTCAAAAAAGCCGATAAGAATAGGACCGATATCTTCCGCTCCAGAACGGTAGGTAGCCCATGGTCCGAGGCAGAATCTGGTGGTTGCTCCTTATAGGTGTCGTGCTCGGTGTGCTCGTCTGGCAGCAGCAGCGGGGTGTCTGTCATACCCCGATTTTGTACCGCATTGGTCACATTGATGCCCAGTTTGGCATCAGCGATAGCGCAGTGCTGGCAGTGCTCGAGCAGGCTGAACAGCTGTGGGAAAGCGTTCTGGGGCAGAATCTTTTCGCTTACTCTGCCACCGCTCAACTCACCATCAACTTCGTCTTTGACGAGCGACAACTCGCGACGCATGTCAAGCAACGCTTGCTCTCCAAACTCCAGCAGACTGAGGTTTCGCACGCGAGCCTGGCCCAATCCTATGCCACCTGGCACGGTTTGTATCAGGACAAGCGCCAGGCCTATGCAGCAGCGCGTATGGCCTATGAAGCGCGTGTGCAAGTGTATAATGCGCAGATCCAGCAGTGGCATGCACGAGGTGAGCCCCCGATCCCTGGACAGCAAGCACTCGCCGTCGAACGCGCCCAGCTTGAGGCCAGTCAGCGCCAACTCGCCGCAGACCAGAGCGAGCTGCGGGACATCCTCGCGACCTTGAAAGCATTAGAAGACCGTGACAAGACGCTGGTTGAGATGCATACCAGGCAGGTGCAATCGTACAACGTCCTGTATGGCGAGCACCGCCGTTTTCATAAGGGCGAATACAATGGCAAGGCGATCACTGTCTATCAATATCAAGACCTCACCGATCTCACCCTCATCCTGGCTCATGAACTTGGACACGCTCTGGGCCTGGCCCATGTCAGCGACCCCAAGGCGGTAATGCATGAGATCCTCAGCGATCAAGCCCTGAATACCCTGACGCTGACCAGCGCGGATGTGCGTGCGCTGCACGCGGCCTGTGGCCGTATGTGACCTCACGTGCTTCCTGAGAAGCGCTGTCCGGCGTGCTCGCCCTATCACCATACCCCCGCCACTCAACTAGGGGCACCACGCGCCATACCACGACTGCGAGATAACGACCAAAGTGCAGCACCGGCTGTGTGCGGGCAGCGCAATGTGCAGCAGCATCGCTATGGTGCTGCTCCTGACCGCTGCTATCGCCTCTTGCAGTGGTCATGGGCAGTGGGTCGTCTCATGCGTCATAGGTAACGTTGCCAGACAGATATGAAGGGAACTACAGGCTGTTGGGCCTTGAGCAGCTTGGGAAGGGGCTGGAAAAGCTCGAAAAACTAAGAGCGTTGGAGAGTGAGAGAGACATCGATCTCTCATTTTGAGACGATGAGCCCCAGCCTCCCGCTCGGTGCAAGGTAGGCGTAAAAGCAATACCCAGTCCCTCATGCGCCGCCACAATTTCCTGCATGCAGTTACGAGGCTCGCAACGGCACAACGCACCCCACCAGTGTGGCGGGGTCATTGCCGTGCGCAGCACTAAGCGCAACACCGCCACCGAGCCAGCGTCGCAGACAAACTGCCGTCTGCACTTCGTACACATCCCACCTTGCTCTGACAGCGTTGAGCTTATCGTATCAGAACACCAGATAAGACTCTATACATTGCAGCAAAGCCAGGGATGGCAAAGGTTTCGATCTACCAGGGGCCAGCGTTCGCTCTCACTTTGGCATAGATTTGGCAGTATTACAGGGATTATATCTACGAGGTGACGCATCTCGTGGGCATTCTGGCCCTCTAGGATGTGGTGACATCCTAGAGGAAGCCGAACACAGTAACAACCATACATAAGCATAACCTGGAGGGTTCTATGTTTAAGACTCGACGATGGTCTACCAGGCTGGTAGTCGGGGCGATACTCATGCTGATGAGCAGGCAAGGCCAGGCCGATTCGTGGTACGTTCAGCATGGAGAGGCGAGCTGGTATGGGAAACAGTTTCACGGGCGCAAGACCGCCGATGGTGACCGCTTCTCGCAAGATGAGATGACGGCTGCGCATCGTACACTCCCGCTCGGCACCAAAGTCATCGTGGAAAATCCAGAGAATGGGCAACAGGTAGAGGTCAAGATCAACGACCGTGGACCCTACGCGCAGCCCAAGCGGCGCATCATCGATCTCTCCCGTGCCGCTGCCGATAGTATCGGGATAGTGCAGGACGGGACGAAACGGGTGCGCGTGGTCGTCACCGAGAAAGCACCCAAGCCAGCACCCGCAGAAGAAACCTTCTATGAGGTCCAGGTGGGAGCCTTTGAGGAGAGCGACGAGGCGAACGACGTGCTCGAAGTCGTGCGCGAGCGGTTTCCTGAGGCGTATATTGCTCCCCGCCAGGGGCCGGAGGGGGAATATTACCGGGTACGGGTTGGTCCCTTTGCCACAGAGGAGGAGGCCAAACAGATAGCAAAGGTCTTAAAGCGCGAGGGGCATCGCATTTTCCTCGATGAGATCCCCGCGCATGCTGTCCCACCACAGGCCCCCAATCCCAGGCCAGAACAGAACAGCCCAGAAAAGCACCAAGCCAAGCAACATTAGAGAGACATGCGCTGTCCGGCCGGCGTACTCCCTCACGCCTGCGCTGCTCAGAGGGATCAAGCAAAGTCAAGGTACCTGTGGCTGGTGCTCTACTGGAGGCCATGCTACAATGCCGCTCCAAAGCTTGGGATAGGACATCGCCTGTATAGCAGGCGAGTGGTCATGCAGCGGAGGAGTGGTATGAGCAAGCGCATTATCTTTATGGGAGCGGGTGCAGTCGGGGGCTACGTCGGTGGGCACCTCGCCCGCACCGGTGAGGATGTCACCCTGATCGACCCCTGGCCGGAACACATCGAGTATATCAAGCACAACGGCATCCATCTGAGTGGCACCCAGGGGGAGCTCACGGTGCGCCTCAAGGCACTCCACCTGCACGAGGTGCAGAGCCTGTTCAAGGAGCCGGTGGATATCGCCTTCATCTGTACCAAGTCCTACGATACCGAGTGGGCCACGATGATGATCAAGCAGTATCTGGCCCCAGACGGTTTCGTCGTGTCCCTCCAAAATAGTATCAACGAAGAGCGCATTGCCCACATCGTAGGCTGGGGCAAGGTGGTCGGTTGCATTGCCAGTACGATCGGTGTCGATGCCTACAAAGCGGGGCACGTCATGCGCACGCGGCAGCCGGGTGGCTCGACCTATACGATCTTCCGCGTTGGCGAGGTGCACGGGCGCATTACACCGCGCGTGCAGGACATCGTGCGTATGCTGAGCGTGATCGACAGCGCCAAAGCGACCACGAACCTGTGGGGCGAGCGCTGGGGCAAGCTCACCCAGAACTCCATGGGTAACGGCATCTCGGCCTGCACGGGCCTGAACATGAGGGCCATGGCCGAGTGGGAAAAGTCGCGTCGACTGTCGATCCGGCTGGCTGGCGAAGCCATCAAGGTCGGGCAGGCCCTGGGTTATGAGATCGAGCCGATTAGTAAGATGCCTGTCGAGAAGTGGGTTGCGGCCTCAGAGGGGGATCCAGCGGCGCTGGAGGAAATTGAGGGCGTCATGCTGGATGGCCTCAAGCGCATGACCGAGGAGGGACGTCCGTCCACAGGGCAGGACATGCTCAAGGGCCGCCGCACCGAGATCGATTTTCTTAATGGCCTGGTGGCTGCCAAGGGTGCAGAAGTAGGTATCCCCGCTCCGACCCACGCGGCACTCACAGAGGTGGTGAAACGCGTTGAGCGCGGTGAGATTGAGGCACATCCGCGCAATGTTGAGACGCTGTAGCGTCCTCGAACCGAACGAGTGAGAGATTGCGACAGTAGGAGAAGGGAGAAGACAATGTTAGATTACGTCATCAGAGGCGGACAGGTCGTCACCCCAGGTGGTGTGGGGGAGTGGGACATCGGCGTGCGCGGCGAGAAGATTGTGGCGGTTGCCGAATCGGGAGCGTTGACCGAGAGCGTAGGGCACGTCCTCGACGCCAGCGGCAAGATCGTCATCCCTGGTGGGATTGAGCCCCATGCGCACGTGGCGGCGCCCATCATGGGACACCCGAACGCTGAGACGGCCCCACCGGACCAGGTGAGTCGGGCCGCTATATTCGGGGGCACCACAACGCTGGTGGATTTTGCCATCCAGGGGCCAGGGCGGGATATTTTTCAGGCCATCGATGAACGCAACGGTCGCTGGCAGGGGCAATCGTACGCCGATTACACCTATCATTGCATGCTGCTCGGTGACATTCCCACCACAGTCATGGCCCAGATCCCGCAGGTGATCGAGGCCGGCTTCCCGACCTTCAAGGTGTTTACCACGAACATCCGGCCCAATACTGTCGACCGTATGGCGCGGCTGGGGCATGTGGCCGCAGTGATGGAAGAAGTGGCGGCCAACAACGGGCTGATGGTGGTGCACGCGGAGGACGACGACATCGTGCAGTTCCTCTACCGGCGCCTGAAGGACCAGGGAACGTATGACTGGACCAACATGCACAAGGCGCATACCAACATGTCGGAGGATATTTCTTTTCGGCGCGTCATCCGCGCCGCCGAGTGGACTGGTGCGGCGGTCTACTTCGTGCACGTCAGTGCCAAAGAGGGTGTCCAGGCCATCCGCGAAGCCCGTGGCAAGGGCTTACCAATCTATGGCGAGACGCTGCACAATTACGTCTCTTTTACCGCCGATGACTACCAGAAGCCCAATGGTATGAAGTACCACACCTATCCCTCTCTTAAGTCCGAGGAAGACCGTCAGGCTCTGTGGAACGGTCTGCTCAAGGGCGATATCCACACCATGGCGACTGATGAATACTGCACCTCCTACGCCCTCAAGACCGCCGGCAAGACCATTGAGGACGTCACCGGAGGGCACAATGGTGCGGAGACGCGTGTAGGTATCACCTACACTGAAGGGGTCGTGAAGCGCGGCATGTCGCTGGAACATTTCGTCAATGTGACGTCGGCCAACGCCGCGCGTTTGCTCGGCCTCTATCCCCGCAAGGGCGCGATTGCGCCAGGGAGCGATGCGGACATTGTCTGCATCGATCCCAGCATCCACAAGGTATTGAGCATGTCAGACTTCCACATTAGCGATTACAGCATCTGGGAAGGCTGGGAGGTCCACGGCTGGCCCGTCTTCACCATGCTGCGCGGCAAGATCATGGTGGAGAATGGTCGAATGGTTGGCACGCAGGGCACCGGACAGCTCATCCCACGGAAGATCGACTCGGCGATGCTCACGCGGCCGCGGCTCTAGTTGTTACATAGTACAACTCATAAATGGAACAGAGGAGACCTATGCCACCACCGGTACGGTACAACACGGGATATAATGTTGGTGTGGGCGGCGCCGTCGTCCGCGATGGACGGCTCTTGTTGGTGCGGCGCGCCTCGCGGCGTGGCCGCGGGAACTGGCAGGTGCCAGGGGGGTTTATTGAGCCAGAAGAGACCATTGAACAGGCTGTGCTCCGTGAAGTGGCAGAAGAGGCCGGGGTCACAGCAGAAGTCGAAGGGATCCTGGGGCTGCGTAACCGCTGTGATCCAGACGTTGGGAATAGCCTGTACATTGTGCTCTTGCTCCGTTCCCTCAGTGGTGAGCCCAAGCCAGACGGCAAAGAAGTAGATCGTGCCGCCTACTTTAGCTGGGATGAAATCCGCATGTTAGAGCAGGTGCCTTCTATCAATGTAGAGATTGCCCAGCGTGCGCTCTCTGCGGACAAGCGCCTGCTGATGCCCCAAACGCTCATGCACCATGTGACTGGCGCGCCGTATATGTTATTCGTCGGCTAAACACCTGCGCTGCGAAGGGCGGCAAGGCGCTGGCTGGCGTCCAGGAAATGGCATGGACCTCAAACGTCTTGCGGTGGTATTGTGCCAGCGTCTTGCCCCTGTCTATGTAGCCCTAGGACTGTCATGGGTGACTGGCTATGTCGTTTTCACCATCGGCGGCATTGGCCTGGCCCTTGCGCTCGAGCTGGCCTGGCCCTTGCTGCGGCCGTTTTGTGCAGTGCTGTATGAAGAGCTGATGGCACAGCATAGCCAGGTGCAGGCGCAGCGTCGGACGGCACTACTCAAGACATTCTTGCCTTTTTTCCAGGCCTATAAAACCGTACTGACAACCTATCCTCCCGCCATGCTGGCGGCGTCTGCGCCCGAAGTCGCCGCGCAGGTTGCAACGTTCGCTGAGGCCATACGCAGCGTCAAAGCCCGCCGAGACCCAGAGCCTGACGATCCGTTCGCGCCCTCATGCGAGGATACATACGAGGTCGTCCGGACAGTGTCTCTCACGCTGCGGGACTTTCGTGACTGGCGTCTGCAGGACTGCCAAATCTGGAGACAAGAGCTACTGGCGATGCTTGCCAAGGGGCGGATTGCCGAGCTACGGCATGCCGTGCAACACGTTATGCATGAGCGTCCCAGGCATGTCTGGGACGCCTGCCTGGCAGATGTCGCGTGTGCTCTGGAAGCTGAGGCCGAGTACACGCTCCGCCACTGGCCCTGGCTCCAGCGGGCCTACGCCGACCCTGGAGTGCGCGAGCGTCTGGCGACTTTGCTCCGCCTCGACTCGATTAGTCGCCAGGCGGGGCTGCAAGCGTACTTGCACACGCACCTGCAATGTCAGCCTGCCGACCTGCGTGAGGTCATGGCGTCCATACGCTACGACTCTGCTGCTGCGAAATTGTTAGCGCTCATCTCGGATCAATCGGACATGCCTCCTGTCCCCCGCCGGTAAATTGGCTCTCGTCCAGGCGACCAGTATCAGTGGCCAGTCAGGCGCACCGCTGGCTGCTTCATGCTCTGGACATCCTCGTCTTTGAACGCTCCCCTTAGAGCGCCGGCCATTGTGCCGGTGTTCCACTTTCTCCACTTAGTAGCGCAAGATAGCGGCAAGAGGCGCAGGGGCAGGAACCTGGTCCGGGGGGACAGCATAGACCGTGCCACTGTTGAGGAAGGTCTGGAGGGCCGCACAATCCAGGAGATCCTCCGCCTCAGGCACTTCCTCCGACACCAGCTGAATAGCCTGCGTCTCAGGATCAAACATACCCCAGCACTGGGTCTCAAGGGCCACGAATAAAGTCTCCACACGACCATGTGAGGCAGCCAGGATGACCTCGGAGAGATCGCTCGTGGCCCGGCCCGTCCCGGCATAGCGTTAGTAGCGTGCCACAGCCTCCTCCTTGGTCTGGCGAAAGAGGGGCTCGACAAGCGCCCAGGCCCGCTCGTGTAAGGTTTCGGCGGGCAGCTCGTCCGGGTTTCCTGTTATACCGGGCTCGATCACCGCGGCATGGGCAGTCACCGCTTTGTAGAGGGGCAAGAGGTACTCGACCCCGGCAAGGACCACGGGTACGTGGGTGTGCGGTACCACCTCGGCAAGCCCTCGGTCGACCTGCCGAAAGTACTCCACTAGATGGCTTTCGCTCTGATGCTGCCAGAAGGTATAGTCCTCCAGGAGCTTGGACACGGGCGCCAGCAGGGTCTGAACCTCTGAGGCCCGGAGTCCTCCTGCCAGTAAATGCGCTTCGGCCTGGCGTAGCAGATTCTTGCAGCGGACTGGATTCTGTAAGGTGTCGACACCAGCCCGGTGCATGGGCAGAAAGAGCGAGACGTGCCATCCAGCACGTCGCTCTGCCAACAGTCTAAGAGCCTCCGTCGAAAGTAGAGACATAATGTTACCTCCTAATATGAGCACGGTGTGTGCCTATATGGGCACAATTCTTATGCCAGTAGGGACGCATTCCTGACGTAGATGGGACATGATTCTTTGCAATATTCTTGCCAGAGGCGAGCGGCGTGGTGTGAGCAGGAGATGCACCTTGTAGTGCAGTTTGTCCTCCAGAGCGCCAGGAACCAGGGCTGCAACAAGTAGATATAGTCTTTACACCTGGCATAGAGTTTGCTTGCGCAGCGTGTCATGACCTGGGTAGACCTCACGGGGTTTGTTGGGCAGGGCTAACCGTCTCGGAGGAAGGGCCTATTGTGCCCCTTGACGCGGGAATGTGCTTAGAAGGTACAAGGATGTATGGGATAGCCCTCCATCTTCAAGACATCTGGCGGTTCGGCGGGTACGGACCGCTGAGGGTCCTCGCCGTACCGCGCCTCAGGCGGATCGGAGAAAGGCTGTGATGCCGTGCATGTCGTGGTCGCCTCGCTCTGCGCCGCGCGTGGTGTGGGCCACGCGCGGCGCCGCGCGTGTGCCGCACCATGTCACCCGGCAGTGCCGTGGTCGTATTGCCTGTCCGTGGGTCGTGTCGGTTGGCGCGCTGGTGCTAGGCGGTTGCCGTGGTCCGCAGTCGGCGCTGGACCCGGCCGGACGCGGTGCCGAGAGCATCGCCGAGCTCTTCTGGTGGATGGCCACGGGGGCCGGCCTCATCTGGCTCGCTGTCGTTGGCCTCGCTATCTATGCCATGCGGGTCAGACCCGGGACGCACAGCCGCCACACGGCGCTCCTGATCATCGGTGGTGGCGCCGTGCTGCCGACCGTGGTGCTCGCGGGACTGCTCGCCTATGGGCTGGCCCTGATACCGGAGCTGCTGCCTCCACCCGCAGCGAGTGAGCTGCAGATCGCCGTCTCTGCCGAGCAGTGGTGGTGGCGGATACGCTATCTTACGTCTGGCGGCAACGGCGAGGCTGTCGAACTCGCGAACGAGGTCCGCCTGCCCGTCGGGGCGCGTGTAGTGTTTCACCTCGAGAGTCCTGACGTTATCCATTCTTTCTGGATTCCTGCCCTGGGTGGCAAGATCGATATGATCCCAGGGCGCAGGAATCACCTGACCCTGGAGCCGACCCGGACCGGTGTCTTCCACGGCGTCTGTGCGGAGTACTGTGGGACCTCGCACGC
>JBMDXC010000011.1:0-14554 GCA_048594805.1 Candidatus Entotheonellaceae bacterium
TTGTCGGGTTCCCAGGAGCCCACCGGGTGCCAGCCCCGCATCAGGGTCCCGAGAGTGCGAAAGCGCGGGTCACGAGGCGGGGTCACGCGTGGATCCGGCGTGGTGGTCGTATACCCGACGAGCGCAGGTTCGTACCCGCCCTTGCGCATCTCCAGCGCCAGGTTGGTATGGCGTGCATCCATCGGCACAGAGTTCTGCACTACCCGGTGGTTCATCATATAGAGGCCAGTGAGGAGAGAGGTACGCCCAGGCCCGCAGGGAGCCGCCTGCGTGAAGTGCCGGCGAAATGTCACGCCGTCGGCACAGAGCGCATCCAGATGTGGCGTCCTGATACAGGGATGCCCCAGGACCCCGAGTGTATCACCTCGCCATTGGTCTACCACAATCACGAGCACATTTTGCTTCTGGCTCATGGGCGTTCGCTAGGCCTCCTCTAAATAAACCAAACCAACTAACCCCCAATCAGTTCCTTGACCTTGGCGTAGTCGCGCCTGGCGTCTTCCCTACGCCCCAGCGCCCAGAGGGCAAGGCCGCGATTATTATACGCGTGCCAGTCATGGGCATCGATGGCGATGGCCTGCGTGTAGGCCTGCACAGCTGCTGCGAACTCGCCCAGGTCCGAGAGCGCGAGCCCGAGGTTGTTGTAAGCATCCCTGTACGTCCTGTCCAGTGCCAGCGCCTGACGATAGTCCTCGATCGCCCGCACCGGGTTGCCCAGGCTGCGATACGCGATGCCGCGGTTATTGTAAGCGATCGGGTCGTCCGGGGTCAGTTCGAGCGCCCGCGTGTAGTCGTCTCGTGCCAGGTCGAAGCAGCGCTGATCGAGGTAGGCATTCCCCCGCAGAAAATACGCGCGCGCATCTTGCGGGTTGGCGTCGAGCTGGGTGGTCAGGTGCTGTATGACCTGCCACAGGTCCTCCGGATCGCTCAGGCGCTGCAGGTCAGGATGCTCCAGCCAGTCCACCATATCCTCCTCATGTGATAGAGGGACAATGCCACAGGTCACGGAGGGAAATCATACCCTAGAGAGTCTACAAAGGAAAAGATCCGAGCACGGGGCATGGGGACTCCTACTGGCTCTCTCCCCGCAAGGCGTGTACAATGCTTTGCACAACCGTACACCCGATGACATGCGTGCCGTCACGCAGCGTTTCGTGGATCACGTGGTGCGTCAGCTCACAGCTTGAGGCGAGAACAGGTCTTCATCTCCAGCAGCGACAGTAGAAGGAGCACACATCATATGAAGTTCGGTATTTTCATTCTCCCCTCCTGGCCGGAGGCAGAGACCTCGCACCAGGGGCGCATTTACCAGGAGGCCGTAGAGCAGATTCAATACGCTGAAGAGCTAGGCTTTGATGCGGTCTGGCTCGCAGAGCACCATTTCACCCGCTTTGGCATTATCCCCTCGGCCATCCCCTTCGCGACTTACGTCGCCGCCCGCACCAGGACCATCCGCATTGGCACCGGGGTCAGCGTGCTCACCTTCCACAACCCGATCTTCATGGCCGAAGAAACCGCCATGCTTGACGTGTTGAGTAACGGACGGCTCGACTTTGGCGTTGGTCGGGGCCAGGTGGTCTACGAGTACAATAACTTCCAAGTGGAGTACGACTCCCGCACGCAGCGCTTTCAGGAGATCGTGGACATCATCCTGGGCCTGTGGAGCACCCCGGGATTTACCTACCACGGCCAGTACTACAGCGTGGACGACATGACCATTGCCCCGGTGCCCGTGCAGCGGCCACACCCGCCCATGTATCTAGCCGTTTCTCGTACCCCTGCCAGCGTGGACGTGGCCGTGTCGCGCAACCTGCCGGTCTTGACCAGCGCCAACACCCCCGACGAAGACGTGCTGGGCATCCGCTCCCTTTACTTTGAACGCTGCGCCGCGGTTGGGAAGCAGCCACTGGTCGAGGATATGCCCTTCTTCCGACTCACACACGTGGCCGAAGATGAGAAGCAGGCGCGAGAAATTCCTCGCGCCAGCCTGACCTGGGTGCGGGATCTGAACAGTCTGCGCCGCACGCTGACCGGGGGTAGCGAAATCTACAGGGACCTGGAGCACTGGCGGCGCACCCGGACGGTGCAGGTGCCGACCTACGAGACAGAATTGCAGACCACAGCCTACTTCGGCACGCCGGAACAACTGGTGCAGCGCCTCCGCTGGCTCCAGGAGAAGTACCACGTTCGGTATTTTGGCGCCGATATGGCCTTCGGCAAGATGCAGCATGCAGACGTGATGCGGTCTATGGAGCTGTTCGCGCGCGAGGTGATGCCCAAGTTTCGGTAAACGCGCTGCCCTGCGGCTAGCCCGGGAGAGCAGTGACGGACAAGCCGCAGCCGTGCAGCAAGAGATGTACAGGAGAAAATTGTACCCTCCCCCTGGCGCGGGAAGGATGCTCCAGCTCCTTGCCTGCACGTCACGTAGGCCTACTCATAACTGCGCAGGATACGCCCCGGGAAGGCTCCGGTGTGGGTGTTGTGATCGTACACCTGGACGCCGGCCACGAACGTCGCCATGACCCCCTCTGACCTGGCGATGAGCCGCCGGCCCTGGCGCGGGAAGTCATAGGCGTACTCGGGCGCTTGCGCTGCTACCGTGGCGTGATCAAAGAGCACGAGATCGGCGACCTTGCCTTCAGCTAGAACCCCGCGACTAGGAATGCCAAACAAGGTTGCTGGCACCGCGGTCAGTTTGTGTACGGCCTTTTCGAGTGTCAGGGCCTCACGTTGCCGCACCCAGATGTCCAGCACCGCAGTGGCGTACCCTGCATCACACAGGAAATCGACGTGTGCGCCGCCATCGGAGAGCCCGATCAGGAAGCGGTCGTCAGTCACCAGACGCTCGACTCCAGCCTGGTCGTAGTTAAACAGCGCACCCTGGTAACGAGTCTGGAGATCGTCGGCGATGGCCAGATCGAGGTACGCATCTATGGGCTGCTTGCCTTGCAGGTCAGCGACCTCCTGGATAGTCTTGGCGCAGTAGGACGCCAGGGCTGGGTTGTGGACTTCCAGCACCCGCGTCTGCCCCCAGATATGATCCCGCTTGCGGCTGTGCAGTTCCTGGCGGAACGCTTCCCGGAACTCTGGCTGCTGATACAGAGCAATCTGTTCTACCACCGAGCGGTTGAAGGCCGGCTGCCAGGTGAGAAATGAGGCAAACATGGAGGGATTGCGCAGGTCACCCTGGGTCATGATCGGCCGTGGCGTTATCTGTGGGATGGCCCGGCTGAGGAGGTCGCCCAGTTTGGCGATGGTTTGCGTATGATGGAAGTCCGGCTCTCCAGGTCTGGCAAACAGCGCCAGCCAGGTCACCGGGCGGCCACTTTCGCGGGTGAGGAGGCGCAGGAGATCGAGGTCAGCATCGTCGATAAGGTTCATGCCTCCCGAACTGAGGGCAATTTCAATGGTGCCGCGGCCTACATCGCGCAAGGCATGGCACAGCCCCGCCAGTTCCTCCTGGCTGGCATTGCGACAGGCCAGAGGCCGACCGCCGTAGCCGACGTGATTGCGTGTCGTCGTGGTGGTAAAACCAAACGCCCCGGCTTGCATGGCCTCGCGCAGCAGGCGGCGCATGGTGACAATTTCCTCGGGTGTGGCCGGGCGCTCGAAGGAGGCCTCGCCCATAACGTAATGGCGCAGCGGCGTGAACGCCACCAGGCCGGCCACGTTGATCCCTAGCCCACGCTGGTCAATGGTATCGAGATACTCCCCGTAACTTTCCCAGCGCCAGTCGATACCCGCCTGCATGACGTCGTATGGGATGGCCTCGACATTCACCAGGTCGTGCATAAGGATATCGCGCGTCTCCGGCTTCACGGGTGCCACACCGACGCCGCAGTTGCCCATCACCACGGTGGTCACACCGTGCCAGGGGGAACTGGTGAGGAGTGGATCCCAGGCGATCTGGGCGTCATAGTGGGTATGCGGATCGATAAACCCCGGTGCCAGGACAAGCCCATCAGCGTCTATGGTGCGCTGGGCACTCAGACCTGTCTCCCGGCCCAGGTAGGTAATCTGACCGTCGGTGACGCCGAGCGTCCCGATAAAACTGGGCTTGCCGGTGCCATCACAGATGCGAGCGTGCTGTATGACCAGATCGTACATGGTCTATCTTCCTTCTTACCCTTGTAGTAGCATGGGGCGTTGACCAACGTGTACGCCATAAACCAGGTGTGGCACCAGTGTAGCGTGCTTTGGCTGCCATGCCTAGCTGAATTTCGCTGCTGTAGCGGTGGGGAAATGAGAGCATGTCCGCGACACCGCCTGGCGCTTCCGCTGCTTTGCTTGACCAGGATACGCCGACACTCTACGCCTGAGTGTGGCGGAGGCCACAGCATCGGGGGAGCGCGCACTCCGGGGTGTAGGCTTTCCTGACGACGATGTGCGCATCATTGGGGAAGCGTCACCCCTCTGCCAGTGCGGTCGAGTGGCCTGCGGCACGTTATCGTGCGATTAGGGACACCGTAGCCACGACCATCTTCGCCACTTCCGCCAGGTGATTCATGTCGAGCACCTCAGCAGTATCTGTCGTTGTGTGATAGCCAGGGTTCTCACCATTCTCGTACACACCGATGCAGGCGTAGCCTTTGGCCTCGAATGGCATGTAGTCGCTATTCCAAATGTCCGTGTGTTCCACAACCAGATGCGTGTAATCGGCAGCAGCCTGGGCCATAAGCAAGCCAAATGCCTTCGCCGCCGCGTCATTGCCCGGGTTGCGGTTCCCCTGATCATACTCGACCTTCACGACTTTCGGGCGTTGTGGATCCTGGTAGGCGATCATGTCCAGGTTCAGCACAACGTCAATGCGCCAGCCCGCGGTGGCGGCGACCTCGGCACAAGCAGCCGAGCCGAACAGCCCCTGCTCCTCACCCCCGAACGCCGCAAATAAGATGCCACGGCGCAGCGGTACGGTCTGCAGCAACTCGGCCACCTCCAATAGCACTGCGAGACCAGAAGCGTTGTCATCGGCTCCTGGCGCCTTGACCGAAGGCGCCTCCGACAGTGAGTCGTAGTGGGCGCATATGAGCACGAAACCGGGATGGCCGGCGCCTGGGCCGCACAGCACGTTGTTTTGCTGCCCAGCGCCGGGGACGTCAAACGCTTGAAAGCGCACCTGGCTTTGCGAGTAGCCCATCTCGAGAAAACGGTCGCGCACCCACAGCGGCACCTGCAAGACGTTGGCCGAGTAGGTCCAGCGTGTGCCGAAGTCTGACAGATGCCTGATCCGGTCGCGCAGGCGAGTGGCGCTTACCCGGGCGACGAGCGCCGACACAGCGGCATCGGTCTGCTTGCTCTTATTGGCGACACTGGCGTGCAGTCCGACCGCCTCGCTGTGTTTTTTGCAACACGGCGAGAAAGCGAGCAGACGCTGTAACAGTGGCAACAGATCAGCGAGTGTATCCACCTCGCCGGTGGCCTGTCCTGGGCCCTTGAGGTGGACTGCCATCAGGCCCAGTGCGCGCGCTGCCTGGATATGCGCGAGTCGCTCCGTCACGAATACGGCGTGGTGGAACGGCAGGCCAGGCTCGAGTCGCTCCAGCGCTGTCTTGAAGATCAACGGATCAGGTTTAAAGACTCCTACATCAGTCGATAATGTCACACGTGAGTTCGCAGGTTGGAAAAAAACATCCAGGCCCGTCTGCTGCAGCTCTGCCAGGTATTCCTGGCGCAACAGGTCTCTCTGGGCGTGGTTCTGGGACATCTCCCAATCGGAGATCAGGCCTGACAGCACGGGCTCTCCCTCGGGGTCGCGCAGGTCGCATAACGCAGTCAGCAGGTCGATTGCGCCCGGCAGCGGGTGGTTCTGGGCATCAACGAGGGTGTCGCCCAGGTCGAACAAGATAGCGCGCATCACTCTCCCCCTGCTGCAACGGGTTGACGCGCTGGTTTGCGCGCAGCGACGCGGGCATGGATATCGTAGAAGCGTACACCGGCCCGCTTGTTTTTGCGCTTCGGGTTGGGAAGGATACCGCGCCGCACGAATACGTCGCGGATCACGGCCAGGTTGCGGCCCTGGTTGAGCTGCTGGTCGGTGGTCATGAAGGCCTTGGCAGCGTCCTCAAAGCCTGACTGCGGTGTCAGCAGAAAATGGTGAGCGATGACGAGCCTGTCCGCAACCCGTCCACCCAGCGCAGCCCGTATCTCCCATAGGCAGGCCGACCAGATTTCGCCATCGGCATGCACTTCGCCGTGCAGATCACGCGGGTACTTTTTGTTGCTGTCGAGGCGGCGCAAAGATGGTGGGTCATCGCCGCTGTAGGAAACGGCGTCCCAGGAGCCAACGCACGGCTGCAGGCGGGCCGGCTTGAGGTCGGCGAAGAAGCTGGCCGCCAGGTAGTCACCAAACCCCTCGCCCATGGCTCCTCCCTCGTCGCTGGCCCCGAAGCCAGGGACCTGGTCGTCCTGGATAGCATGGCCGTATTCGTGCAGGATGATCTCGGCATCCTCCGCATCATCCACACCGCCGATACCGAATCGCAGTGCCTTGGTCAGCGGGCTGTAATCAGAATTATCGTCGGTACGGCCTTTGATGTTGACCTTGATCGGCTTGTTCAGCACGTTGGTAAAGCCGAGTTCCTGAATATAGCGCTGCACGCGATCGATGTGGAAATAGACCATGACCTCCTTGAAGGCCTGGTCGACCCGTGTAAACAAAAACTTGCCGTCGGCCTGTTTGATCCGGTTGGGGGTGTTGGCAGTGCTGACGAAAGGCCCGTCGAGGTGGCCGGAGCCATCTACGCCGGGCAGGTCAACCTCGGTATAGGCGGCGTCAGGGATAGGGGAGCTGTCTTCCAGGGTCGTGTTATTAAGCGTGACAACCGGGTTGGGGTCAAAGACGCGGCCGCGCGCCTCCTTCAGCAAGCTCACAGTACCCAGTACCTCACCGGAAACGGCGTCCACGTAGACCTTCCACTCGCCCGGTGGTTTGGTGCCAACGACGACGACCTTCCAGGCCGGGGTAGGCTGGCCATCGACTGGGTACGTTACCTCTTCAGTGCTGTGAATGGTATGCGGAGCGGTGCGAGTCGAGCCCGTCACGTCGAGCGCCTTAGCCTTGGCGTGGTCTGCAGTAATGCCAGTGACCGTGGTAGCGGCCGACGTTCTGGCCTTGGCCAGCACCTTGTCGGGAAGGAGGTCGCTCTGCAGGTTAAACACCTTTCCGCTGGGATCGATATCCACACGTACCCAGGCCCCCGTGATGGGCCGGCCGCTGTGTTGCTGCTGAAACAGGACATGCTTACCCAGCATTGATTCCTTGATCTGGTCAAATTTGAGTCCAGACAGATCAGGGCTGATCTGGAGATCACCCGCAACCCTTTTCAGAAAGTCCTCAGCAATCTGCCGCGTGTCCCCAGTTGAGGCCTCCTCGTCGATATCATAGAGACGCCGTGGCACCTTATACTTTGGGTGTAACTCAACTTTGGCCTTGATTGCTCTCTGCCTTGCCATGCGGAACTCCTCCTACCTGTGTGAGTACAATACTTGGCCGCGAGACCAGAGGTAGGCACTACTCCTGATGTGCCAGTCTCTGGCGCCTGTCTAGCACAGTAAGGATACACAGATGGAATATCGAGAACCTGAGGTGTACCTGCAAAAATGCCTGAGCTTACCTGCAAATTGGCTGCACAAGGCTGTACGCCTCACGGCATGTGTCCGCGACTAGCCCTGAGGAGCCTGGCCGACACGGGGCGAGCGGACCCTTGCGATGGCAGACGGGATCATCGATCATTGTCGGTGTGTGGGCACGGCTGGCGCTTCATAGCACACCACCGCGATAGACGCTACTGTTATGGAGACCTGCCGGCGCTGCATGCACGATTTCGGCACACGCCCGACCCTTGCGGTCTGGAGCGCCAGGGACATCAGGGATAGGGAGACAACAGGCAATGCCAGCACATATGACTGATCAGGAAGTGAAAGCCTTTCTCGATGCGAAGCCGGGCTGGATCGTCCTCTCAACCATTGGACGGGATGGCTATCCCCACAGTGTACCGCTTGGCTACTTTCGCTTAGGCAATGACGTCTATATCGGCTGCCGGGCCGGCACCCAGAAAATTAAAAATATTGAGCGTAATCCTAAAGTGAGCCTGGTGCTTGAGAGTGGCTCGTCGCGGAAGGATATTAAGGGTGTGATGATCCAGGGCCAGGCCAGGGTGCACACTGACCCGGAGACGGCGCTGCGGCTCAGCCGTGAAGCGGCCCGTCTGCGTGGCGTGGCGGAGGACGCGCTGCCTCGCGAGCCGCGCCCGGGCGTGGCGTACATTCAGGTGCAGCCACACCGCGTCATCTCCTGGGATTACAGCCAAGACGCCGATGCGACCTGATGAGTGGCGTGGGGCTGGCCACAGATTGTGCGAAGCGCCCGCTCAGGACGTCGTCGAGTGCTGCTGACCTGCCCGGGTGATGACTGCCTGTGCGTGCCGCGACATGGCTACCAGAGTGCGCTGCGCATCGGCCTCGTCGTCGAGATGGTGATCGAACGGGATGCGTATGCGTTGGGTTCCGTCTGGGATAGTAACTTCGAGGTCCATACCGTCCTTGTCCAGGGTGACCATGCGGGCCGCTGTCGCACCCCAGAGATGACCGTAAACCTTGACGTACATGAGGTTGGAATCCGCGTGATCGGCATTCATATGGTCTATCATATAGCGTTCGGACTCTGGAGCAAAACTCGGGCTCTGCATGGCATTTCCTTTACCTCTATATACGCTCACTCATGCCCTGCACTTCTCTTCAACCATCGCGGCTCGTCCTCGGACCTGAGCGCTGGCCTCTCAAAGGAGAGAGGCGTTGCATATGTGCCGGAGAGGAGGGCATCAAGATACGCCAGATCCACTGTGCGTAACAGACTGTGTGGTGCTGCTTGTTGCAGGATGTGTTTCACAAGAGCCGCGGCATAGATTTCGGTGGGGTGATACCCGTCATACATATACCTATCGTCAAAACCGTCCTGCTGTGGCACCGACAGAGGTAAGCAGACAATTCCGGCAGCCCGCAGGCGTGCTGGCAGATCGAGGTGGTACGCGCGCCAGAACGGCTGCCAGGTTGGGGACGTCTCGAAGACCGTTTGTACTTCGCTGGCAAAAGGGGGTAGGAAAACATACACCTCTACCCCCATCTCCTGCAGCTCCGTCAGCGCTGTCAGTAATATGGTGATGCGCCTGGGATCCACCCGCGCCGGCAGCGCAAAGGGCTCCAGATAGTCGGTGACCATCTGCAGGATATTATTACGGTCTTTGTAGCGCGGATCACGCATCGATTCGCGCAGCATTTCCGGTCCGAGCTCGAGGCTGCCGTCGATACGAAAGCCGCTGCCATCGAACAGTGGCTTGGCCCCGATTGCCTGATAGTGGTAACCTGGAGATGGGGCTGGTGCCCCCGCGAGGAGCGCCTTCCACGGGAAGACCCGACGACTCGCGAGCAGACTTGAGGCCTCTATTTGTGCCGGAAAGAGCCAGAAATCGTCCTGTAGCGACTGGCTATACAGCCATCACTCATGCGCGTTGCCTTCTTTCACCCACCAGGGCTCGACGCCAAAGATGAGCACCTCGGGCTTCGGCACATCGCCGCTGCCTATTCTCGCGGCATAGCTCGCCACATCGTGAGGGCTCTGGATCATCCCACCGGCATTGTAGAAGAACTTCTCTAAAGGGTGAAACATAAAATCCCGTATTTGCATGACGCGTGACGTCCCATGCACGATAACCTTGGGGTGTGTACGTTTGATCATATGATACTTGTACACATTGAATTGCTGAGAGAACAGCAGACGTCCGTAGAGCGACGGGGTCGTACCAAGGCTGAGTTGCGTGTCGACAACGCGCGCCAGGGGCCACGATTCTCCTGTGCGCCAGACCGCGAACTCAAAGCAGGCCCAGAGCACCAGGAGAGGTGCAAAAAACACCCCTGCATGCTGACAGAACCTGTGGATAACCACCAGGTCAGAATTGGAAGTAGATAAAGGGCGAGTATGCCGTATTACCATACCAGAAAATCCCTCCTATAAGGATGTAATACACGGCCCAACGCACCATTCTGGGCCAATGCGCGATGGCGAGTCCGTGTGGTCGTGCACGCTGGAACCACTCAATCAGCACGATCACCGCAACATAGACCGCTCCGCTTTTATAGGCAGGGTACACCAGCCAGTCGTTGGTACACATATGGACAATAAAGCGGAACGCCTCATCAAGGGAAGCGGCGCGAAAAAAGATCCACGCCACCAGCACCAAGCCAAACGTCATGACTATCTGCAGACCTTCCCTGACCGTGGCAAAGGCTCGCCCTGCTGCCACCGTATCGACATGGCGTCGATGCGATTTCGTGAAGATCAGGGGTACATAATACAACCCGTGTAGGAGGCCCCACACGATAAAATTCCAACTGGCCCCATGCCAAAACCCGCTGATAGTAAAGGTCACCAGAATATTCCGTAGCCAGCGCACCCGACCGCCCCGATTCCCGCCAAGCGGCAAGTAGAGGTAATCCCGAAACCAGGTGGAGAGCGAGATGTGCCAGCGGCGCCAGAATTCGGCGATATCACGCGAGAAATACGGATTGGCAAAGTTCCTGGTCAGCTCGAAGCCAAACAGGCGGGCACTACCGATCGCAATATCTGAGTAGCCAGAAAAGTCGCAGTAGATCTGAAACGCGAAATACACCGTGCCCAGGCCCAGTTCGAGGCCATCCAGGTCAGCATAGCGGCGATAAATGCTGTCAACATCATCGCCCAGATTGTCGGCGATGACGATTTTCTTGAACAGTCCCCACAGGATCTGACGCATGCCATCCCTGGCTTGATCCCAATCAAAGGTGCGTACCCGGGCAAACTGCGGCACTAAATCTATGGCCCGTTCGATAGGACCCGCGACGAGCTGCGGAAAAAAACTGACAAAGGCAAAGAAGGCAATGGGATCCGTGGTCGCCGGCATGTGCCTTCTATACACGTCTATCCCGTAGCTGAGCGTCTGGAAGGTATAGAAACTGATGCCGGCAGGGAGAATGATGTGTAACGTGTGGGGACTGGCTTCTATGCCAAACCCGTGCAGCATACGCACAAAGGAGTCAACGAAAAAATTATAGTATTTGAAGAAGCCTAACATGCCCAGGTTGCCGATGAGACTACAAGCCAGCAGCGCTTTGCGCCCAGCAGGATGCGCCGTCCGCTGCAAGCCGAGTCCGACCAAAAAATCCACGAGCGAACTGATGAAGAGGAGTGTGAGAAAGCGCCAATCCCACCAACCATAGAAGATATAGCTGACCAGAAGCAGGAAGGCATTTTGCGCCCTGAGACGGTCACGTGGGATGAGCCAGTAGAGGATGAACACCGTGGGGAGGAAAATTGCAAAGGCAAGAGAATTAAAAAGCATGCACACACTCCTCGTCCAGCTTCTCACCCTGTGCCAGTCTCGGGTCTCAAGGAAGTCAGCGGTGGCCGAGGCACGAAAGCCCCTCTCCAGATACTAACAGGCCATCCTCTCGCGGAGCATTATTCTGTACAGTATAACTGAACAAATTCATATTTCCATTGACCATTTCCACCAAGTTCCCCTCTCAGAGCGCATTGTTCAAGTGCAGTATAGATGAACGTAGCTCTCTTTCCACTGGCCTTTACTAACAGGCTACCCTGTCAGGGAGCACTATGCCAGGGGCGCACCTGCAAAAGAGGATTCAGGAGTGGCTGCTGGCATACTCCAGCATTGACACAGTCGCGAAGTATGCTACGTTCCTGTCCAACGTATTTTCGTGGGCTTGCTGCATTGACCAAGGAGATAAGCATGCAGATTGTGGGATGGATGATCCTCCTGTTACTCATCGTGGCCCGTCCGGCCTTGGCCGCGTTCGAGGGCTATATTGAGATGACGATGGCGATGAAAGAAGGCTCGGGAACCATGAAGGGCCAGATCTCGTCTGTGGGGGCGCGGACGGAGGTGGAGGCGAGAGTAGCGCAGATGGGAGACATGCCGGTAACGATGACGATGCTTATGAAGTTCAGCAACCCTGACGTGGTGTACATGCTCAACGATGCTACCAAAACCTACGTTGAGATCAACGTGCAAGACATAGGTAAGGCGACCAAAAATCGGGCGGACAAGGAGTATACGGTCAAGAAGCTTGGCAAGGAGAAAGTGGCGGGCTACGTCTGCGAGCATCTCCTGTTGACCGCGAACGACGGCAAGGAGACGGAGGTCTGGACCACGAAAGATCTCGTAGACTTCGCTGTCTTTCGCGAGTATATGCAACGCAACCGTCAGGCTGACCTCCAGGGGATCATGAAGGCGCTCAAAGACGCTGGCGCGGAGGGTTTTGTTGCCAAGATGATTAGCCGGGACAAGACTGGTACACCCGTAGTCACGCTCGAGTTGGTGAAAGCGGAGAAGCGTGCCGTTCCTGCCGCACTAGTAGAGATCCCGGCGGGCTATAAAAAACAGGAAGGCATGCTGGGCATGATGCCGGGCATGCTGCCAATACCGCCAGAGCAGCAACAGACGATCAATAAAGCCATGGAGAAGCTGTCGCCAGAACAACGCAAAATGCTCGAGGGCATGATGAAGAAGAAGGGGGGCCAGTAACAGCGTACGGGCTATGCCGACATGACTTTGACATGCACGTCTTGCTGCAAAGGCTTGTGGATTTCCTCCACGTGTTGTTCGAGGGCATTTTGCGCCACGTTCTGATCAAGTCGGAGAGTCGCGCATGAATGGCCTGTGCTAAGTTCCGGAGACGCTGCAGAGACGTGGACGGGTGTCGGAAGGTTTCGCTTTGCTCTTCCTGCACCAGCGCTGCGACGATGGCAGCACGGAGCGTGCGTGCGGCCGCCTCGTCACCCGGAGCGGTGCACCAGCGTCCATGGTACTGGACAAATCCGCCAGCGGAGAGCAGCGCCCGCACCGTACCGCGATGCACGATGTGTCCTTGCCGTTCACGAAGAGCAGCGACAATGTCCTTGAATGGCAGGCCATCAGGCAGACCGCCCAGGATAGCCTGGAGAGAACGCCGATACGACTCACCCCGGCCACCCCGTAGCTCGGCGAGCGCTTGGACATCGACCAGGCGTGTTTCTTCGTGCTGAATCTCCATGTCATGCCCTGCCAGACGTAGTAAGACGACTTCGGGTGTCCACGCAATGTGGAGCAGAGCACCAGCCTCACACCAGGCCAACTGATTAGCCAGCTCAGGACCGAAGAGCCGATCGCGGGCTCGATCCAACCATAGCCAGAGGCGCTCACCGGTATCGAACCATCGCCCCGACAAGACGCCAATATCGCCCTCGCCGGCTTGCGGTGGTGGGTAGGCACTGCGAGCAGGTGGAGGTACAGGCAAGAAACCCCCGACGATATGGACTGTGCGTAATGGCACAGTCCAGCTTACGCCGCGGGGCTCCAATGCTACGTCCATAGGAGTGGGTATCTCAGACAGGATTGCAGGTGTACTGGCCTCTGGTGCAGAGGAAACCTCGGGGAGGAGGCATGTGGCGGGTTCGAGGCGAGCAGTTGCCGTGTAAACTGGCAACGCCTGCAGACGGGTACGTGCTGGTCCTGTGGGCACTTGCTCGGCTGGCACCCAATAGTCAGCCCCCACGCGTGCGACCTGTGGCCAACCAAGCAACCAGGCACGTACCAGCAACTAGCTCTCGCGCTCGCCAGATTCAGACCAGCCGAGAGCGCCGAGTGTCTCCGTCACCTGACGGAGCGTCCAGGGCGCCGCGCCTGATGTACACCAGTACTCGAGCAACGCCGGGCCGAGGGCGTTGAGCGCCGCGGAGACAGATGCAGGCAGGACGATAGGGCGTTCGTAATCTGCGGGTTCGAGCGTCCCATCGGCACGCCTGGTGAAGTGGGGTCAAGCGGACAGAAGACGTAGTGGACGTGATCTACGGTGTCGAGTCGCGTCAGTGCTGTATCCAGGTCGCGGCCATTCCACTGGCCCGTACGCAGCTCTCCCAGCAAGCGATCATTGGCCAGCGCCTGCTCGGCCAGCCGCCACTGCCGGGGCTGGTTGCCGTCGGACTCGCGCGCCAGGACACAGCGCCCGTCAATGGCGGGGGAGACCTCGTACCCAGCCTCCCAGAGAGATGCCAGGGCTTCCTCTTCGGTGAACGTGCGGCGCCAGGGGCGCAACCGGGTGATGGCGGCGTTCAGGAGACACGCCAGATCGTCCGTATCGCCCGCCCCGTCTTGTGGTCCACTCATGCTACCGCCTCGGGATCATAGAACTCAGGCAGATCGACACCACCCGCCAGGGCATCCCGGCCTTTCTGGGTCAGGGCGACAGCCAGGTAGGTCGTGCCGGCACCACGGTGCAGCCGCTCGTGCCACTGCACATAGCCTCCTTCGATGAGCACATCCAGGGTGCGGCGCAGCCGCTCGGTGTCGATGCCCATACCGTCGAGCATGCCAAAATGGTCTGAGGCCAGGGCAGAAGGGGACAGTTTCTGCACCTGTCCATGGTATGTCGTTTGCGGGATACCCAGCGGCATCTTTTCGAGTGTCCACCGGCCAAACCAGCCGTCATGGTCGCGCACAGCGCCCAGCAGTGCCAGACGTGGATC
>JBMDXC010000110.1:0-8681 GCA_048594805.1 Candidatus Entotheonellaceae bacterium
GGCGGCGGCGATCCGCGATAGTCAAGTACTGCCTCACTGAAGGGCAAAAAGTCAGCGATGAGATGGGCTACATTCCCCTGCCGAGCCAGGTGGTCGAGGTGGTGGCCAAGGCTGCAAACAACATCCAGTAGCGGGATCACACAGGACAGCTCTCTATGAAATCTCCCATGTTTGCGCCAGAGTCGGCGACGCGGCCGTCGATCTCCCAACCGCCATCGACGCTTGATGCGTTCCTGGACCGATCATTTCGCGGCCTGACGTATGCCTTTGCCTAGCTTACCATTCTGCTGATGGTGTTCCTCCTGTGGCGGCTCGGGGGGCAGGCCGCTCCGGCCATACAAAAGTACGGTCTGCATTTTCTCACCTCCACGACCTGGGACGTCAACAAGGGACAGTTCGGCGTGCTGCCGGAAATTTGGGGCACGCTGTACAGTTCGTTGCTGGCTCTGGTACTCGGCGGGTTCTTTGGCGTCGCGATCGCTATTTTCCTCACCCAAGATTTTCTGCCGCCCAGGCTCGAGCTGGTGTTCAAGAATATTGTTGAACTCCTGGCGGCCATTCCAAGTGTGGTCTATGGCCTGTGGGGGCTCTTTGTGCTCATTCCCGCCATTCGTCCAATCGCCACCTGGTGTCATGCATATCTGGGATGGATCCCGTTCTTTCGTACCTCCTTGAGTGGTCCCGGTCTGCTCCCGGCCGCACTGGTTCTTACGATCATGATTCTGCCGACGGTTTCGGCCATCTCGCGCGATGCCTTAAGCGCCGTATCACCCAGGATCAGGGAGGCGGCGTTTGGCATGGGTGCCACGCGCTGGGAGGTCATCTTGCGTGTCCTCCTCCCCACGGCCTCAACGGGTATTTTTGGCGCGCTGGTCCTGGGCTTCGGCCGCGCTCTGGGTGAAACGATGGCCCTGGCGATGCTGGTCGGCAATTCGAACCAGTTGAGCATTTCGTTGTTTTCTCCGGCCAATACCCTCGCAGCATTACTGGCCTTGAATTTCCCAGAAGCCAATAAGACGCAAGAAGGCGTGTTGATGTATGCCGCCATAGTGCTGATGGCAATTACGTTGCTGGTCAACATCGGTGGCGCGGTGGTGCTCAGACGTGCCACAGGCAATGTGACGGGGGGGAGGACGTGAGACAAGTCGCCATGCCACCAGGAGTCCGGGATGTGGAGCCACCTCAATTACAGCGCTCCCTCAGCGACCGACGTGCCCTGATCAGCACGCTGCTCAGCATTAGCACCGGCGTGATGACGGTGATGGCCTGTGTGCCATTATTCTCGGTGTTGCTCATGTTGCTGTGGCGTGGTGGCGTGAAGCTGAGCTGGCAGTTATTGACGGAACTTCCGCCCACGGCCTTCGAGGAAGGTGGCGGCTTCGGTAATGCCATTGTCGGCACCCTGGTGATGGTGGGGATTGCTGCTCTATTGAGCGTCCCATTCGGCATTCTCGCCGCAGTGTTCCTGGCCGAGTTCGACCCAGAGAGCAAAACGGCCGCGGCCGTGCGCTTTTGCGCCAAGACCTTGACGGGCCTGCCGTCGATCCTGGCCGGGGTCTTTGCCTATGCCACCGTGGTGTTGCTGACCGGGACGTATTCCGCCCCGGCTGGCGGGATGGCGCTGGCGCTGCTGATGCTGCCCACCGTCATGCTGACCGCCGAGGAAGCCATGAAAATGGTACCAACACGCATGAAGGAAGCCGCCGTTGGCATGGGGTGTACACGGAGCCAGGTGGTGTGGCGTGTGGTGTTGCCGACTGCCCTTCCAGGTATGCTGACCGGTGTCATGCTGGCGGTGGCCCGCGCCTCTGGAGAAACAGCGCCTTTACTGTTCACCGCCCTGTTTAGCAATTTCTGGATCGTCCAGGATGGCACGCCAGAATTGATGGCGCCAACTGCATCGCTGGCCGTGTTGATTTACAACTTCTCTGGTATGCCATTCGAGAACCAGATCGAGATGGCGTGGGCCGCGGCCCTGATCCTCGTCCTCCTCGTGCTGGCGATCAACATTCTCGGGCAAGTCTTCTCCCGGCGACGCGTATGAATAGAAAGGAGCCCCATCATGCGTGTGACCCCGCAAGCGCCCAAGAGTCAGCCCAGTGTAGAGAGCAATGGGATGTCCAGGGTGATTATCGACTGCAAGATTGACAACCTGTACTATGGCAAATTTCTCGCCGTACGCGACAGCCATATCCCCATTGACAAGGGCGATATCACCGCCTTTATTGGTCCTTCGGGCTGTGGCAAGAGTACCGCCTTACGATGTCTCAATCGCATGAACGACCTGGTGCGTGGCTTTCGTTTCGAAGGGCATGTGCATTTCCGCGGTCAGGACATTTACGCCTCCAATGTGGACCCGGTCATTGTACGCCGCTATATCGGCATGGTCTTCCAGCAGCCCAATCCATTCGCCATGAGTATCTTTCATAACGTCGCTTTTGGGCTGCGCCTGCACCGCTACCAGGGTAATATGGCCGAACGAGTCGAACAGGCGCTCCGTGGCGCGGCCCTGTGGGATGAGGTGAAGGACAAGCTCAAGCAAAGCGGTCTATCACTATCCGGCGGGCAGCAGCAACGCCTGTGCATTGCCCGCGCCATTGCCACCGAGCCCGAGGTGCTGCTGATGGACGAACCATGCTCAGCGCTTGACCCGATTGCCACACGCCGCATCGAAGAGCTCATGCAAGACCTCAAGCAGAAATACACCATTGCCATAGTGACGCACAATCTGCAGCAGGCCATGCGCGTGGCAGATAAGACAGCCTTTATGTATGTCGATACCTCACGCGGTGGGCGCACGGGCTACCTGGTTGAATATGGTGACACCAAGGCGCTGTTTGAAAATCCCATGCAAGATTTGACCAGACAGTATCTTCGCGGCGAGTTTAGCTAAGGTGAGAGGAGAGCCATGTATGACTGTGCGTCACAGCGCCTTGCTATGCGTGCTTCTGGCAGTCTGCTGCAGCGGGCTTGCCTGCAGTGACAATGCCGCCAAACAACGTGCTGCCACTACGGGCACACTCCAACTGCGCGGCGCCGGCGCCACCTTTCCTGCACCGCTCTACAAAAAGTGGCTGGAGGAATACCAGAGACGGCATCCTGAGGTGCAGTTGAGCTATGACGTCGTCGGGAGTGGTGAGGGCGTCAAGCAATTCATGGCTGGTACGGTGGATTTCGGTGCCAGTGATGCGGCCATGCGTGATGAACAGATGGCCGCTGTCGCGCGCGGGGTGCAACTGCTCCCTGCCGTTGCCGGAAGCATTGTCCTGGCCTACAACCTGGACGGGCTGGGGGGCGATCTCAAACTCACACGGGACGTGTACGTTGATATCTTCCTTGGCAAGATCAAAACCTGGGATGACCCGCGTATTACAGCGATCAATCCGGGCCTGCGCTTGCCCACTATGAACATTGCGCTGGTAGTACGGCAGGACAGCAGCGGTACGACCTACGCTTTCACCAATCACCTCAGTGCCATCAGCGAGACATGGCGCGATCAGGGTCCCGGTGTGGGCGTGGCGATTGCCTGGCCGAGCCATCCCATGGTGGCCCCCGGGAATGAGGGTGTGGCCGGGCGTATTAAGGTCAGCCAGGGTGCCATGGGTTATGTGGAGTACGGCATAGCGCAGCGCGCCGGACTGTCTATGGCCTGGCTGGAGAACAGGGCGGGCCAGTTCGTGCAGCCACATGGGGGCAGTGGCCTGGCGACCCTGCTGAATGTTACCATGCCGGAGAATCTGCGGGCCTTTTTCCCCGACCCTGAGGGTCAGGACTCCTATCCCATTGTGACCTACAGCTGGTTGCTGCTGTATAAAGAGTATGACGACCAGCTCAAGGCGGCGGCGCTGAAGCAATACGTCAAGTGGTGCCTCACAGAAGGCCAGGCCTTCAACGAAACGCTGGGCTATGTGCGCCTGACGCCGCAGGTGATTACCCGCACCATGGCGGCACTTGACAGTATCCGGTAAGTCTGGGGGGCGCCGGCACAGACCATGGACCAATACCGTTTGGACCTGAAGGTTATCGAGCAGTCCCTGCGCGATGTGCAGCGCGAGTTCCCGAAAATCAACGCGATCCTCCAATCACGACGTGACTCCATGACCGATGCAGTGCTCGAAAACATGCTGGCTGGCTACGCCTTTGTCGATAGGGCAGTGGCTGATGGCGTAGACCTGTTCACATTGCGCCATGCTACCGCCATCCTCGAGCTTAACCATATTGTCCTGTGTGGCCTCGACGAGCAAGTCCGCCAGGAGTACCAGACCCACATTGAGGCCACTGCCCAGCGCTTCTATGAGCAGGAAGAATGCAATATCGACGACATTTTGCGTTGGTATTATAAGCATGAACAAGAGTCTGCCTGGAAGCGTGCCGCCGGTGTCTATGTCCGCATCCTGAGTCAGCCACAGCTGTACATCGAAGGGAATCATCGTACTGGTGCCCTGATTATGAGCTACATCCTGCTGCGGGATGGCAAAGCGCCCTTTGTGCTCACCGTCGATAACGCCCAGGCTTACTTCGACCCGTCGACGCTGATCAAGGGGACGAGGAAAACGGCGACGACCATGCTCATGAAATTGCCACGTATGAAGAAGCACTTTGCCGATTTCCTCCGTCATCAGACCCACGAGAAGTATGTGTACCGTAATGTCACAGGGACAGATGACAGATTGTCTGGCGCAGGGTATACAGATACTTGACGCCATATATCCTGATCCGCCATGCTTTCTCTCTCCAGAAGGAGGCCCCGAACGGACCCGGATACCCCACGTAGCCATACAGGCCACAGCTCATGGAGGCTCTCATCGTGGAGACAACGCTCCCCGCGTACGGACAGATCACCTTTGAGACAGCCGCCGAGCACGCCTGCACACAGGTGCCTGTCGTGGTTCCGATGGCCTGTGTTGGCGAGATACGGCGCACCCTCATGGGCCAGCACTACGAGAGTGCGACCCATATCGTGGTGTGTGAAGATGGCATGTTCCGCGGTATCCTGCGTATTGAGGATCTCCTGGCGGCATCAGAGGAGGCAACCGCCAGCGACGTCATGGACCCTGATGCACCATGCGTCGCCCCCGGGGTAGATCAAGAAGTGGCCGCGTGGCATGCTGTGCACCATGCCGAGTCGGCGCTCGCAGTCGTAAATGCAGAGGGGGGCTTTCTGGGCCTCATCCCTCCGCATCGCCTCCTAGAAGTCCTGTTATCAGAACATGAAGAAGATTTGTCCCGTCTGGGAGGGTTTCTCAAGAACTCCTCAACGGCATTGCACAGCAGTCAAGAGGTGGTCTCACGTCGCTTCTGGCACCGCCTGCCCTGGTTACTGCTCGGGCTTGTGGGCGCCCTGCTGGCAGCGGATATCGTCGGATGGTTTGAGACACAGCTTCAGGGACATGTCGCATTGGCTTTTTTTATTCCGGGCATTGTATATCTGGCCGATGCGGTGGGGACGCAAACCGAGACGGTCGTGGTCCGTGGCCTGTCAGTCGGCGTGGGTATCCGCCAAATAGTGGGGCGTGAGCTACTCACAGGTGTGCTCATTGGGGTGGTGCTGAGCCTGGTGTCCTTGCCCCTGCTCTACTGGCGCTGGGGCGACGGCAAGATGGCCCTTGGCGTGGCGCTATCGCTGTGCGCGGCCTGCTCCACCGCCACGATCGCCGCCATGGCGTTGCCGTGGGTGTTCGATTGTTGCAATATCGATCCCGCCTTTGGCAGTGGTCCTCTTGCAACTGTGATCCAGGATTTGCTGTCCATTGTAATGTATTTCGTTATCGCCACGGCCATTGTGTAATACGTGAGAGCCTACGCTGGAGAGAGCTTGTATCACCGTCCTTCTGACAGAAGGCTCGTGAAAGTATATGTACCATCAACAGGCGCACACCAAGTATGTCCAACTCACGCCTTTTTGCTACGTATAACACTCACACCGCTGGTTACCTCAAGAGCGGCGTCGGGCGCGAGATCGCGTCGGTAGACAGCGACCTGGGCACGCCGTGCCGGATCATAGCCGTGCCATTTCCCCGCAGCGACGGCCTCAGGCGCAACGTGCTGGAATCCCTGCCGGACAAACAGCCGCTGGGCACCCGCCTGCGTGGTACAGGCAAAGACGTAGGTCAGACCCTGCCGATAGGCTTCCTGCACCAGCGCCTCCACTAACCGCCCGCCGACCCCCTCCCCCTGATAGCGCGTAATGGTAAACAGGCCGGCGAGTTCTGCAGCCTGATCGTCGGCATAGGGCAGTAAGGCACAGAAGCCCGCCGGTTCCATGCTGGCCGGACCAAGCCGGGCGACATAGCCATGGAGTAAAAGCCGGGCCATGTCGTGTGGAGTCCGCGGTTTGAGGTGGCCGGCTTGTGCGGCACGCTGCAACAGCCGCTCTACTTCATGGAAGTCGTCGAGCCCCAGCTTCTCGATCTGACAGTATTCGGCGCGGGTGAATAAGGTGCCACACCCCTCATAGGTGAACAGTTCCTGGCCCAGGCCAGCCAGGGGACAGAGCGATACGGACGTCACGCCGCCTACCAGTGCGACATGAATGGCCTCAAGCATCGGACGACGGGCTGCGAGCCCGCCAGCCTCCGTGTGCCCCGCCCGGAGCAGATCGCACAAGCCAGGTTCGGTGAGACACGACAGCCGTTTCCCGTCACGCACCAGCCCGCCACAGGGATCGAGATACACCAGCTTGTACACCCGCAGCCCAACGGCCACCTGTTGCGCACAGCGCACCAGGCAGACCGGAGCATCCTGCGGCCAGAGTCCGACCGCCAAGCGGGTGCTGCGGAGCACCTCCCAGAGCTGCAGACAGTGCTGTTCGACGCTCCCCTCCTCCAGGGCAAGCTGTACTGGCGCTGCCGCTGGCGTGTGGCCACCCTGGGCCAGGCGATTGGCCAGCGCCCTGACCCGCCGCTGCTCACCTGGTCCCTGGGCTGTTTCCAGCAGGAGCACCAGACGGGTGTCATTGCGCAGCAGGGTCGTCAGGACCTCCAGCACGACAGGTCGCGCCGGCTCTGCGACCCAGTCGGCGGCGCGGAGCGCTACCAGCAGGCTTTTGTCATGAAATTCGTCAAGATAAAATTCCTTCTCGGCAAACGTTTCTGCCGCCAGCAAGGAGCGTCGCATTTCCGTATCCTCCACATCAACTCACGCCTGCCCGCCTCTCGTGCAGGAGAGGCATTATTATAGCCCGTCATCTCGTCCAATACCTCCACCAACTGGCGCACATGTACAACCTCAGCTGGCGGGAAGCCATTGACGAACCTGCTGCTGGCGGCGCCGTAGGCGCCCATGTTCGCGGCGTAGACCAGGTCGCCCAGCTCCAGGTCAGGCAGGGGTTAGGCGTTCCCAGAAGGGAGGGGCCGGCCTTTACGGGCAATAAAGTCAGGGAAAGCCTCTTCGGCCTTGGCTCCCCGGACCACATTGGTCGTGTAGTCTCGTTCTGCAGCCCATTGCTCCTCGAGATTGTGCCCCATGTGTTGGAGCAGTAACGCCTTGACCCCTATGACCGCATCGCGTCGGTTATTCGCAATCATAGTGGCCAGCTCCATCGTTTTCTCTCGAAGCTGGGCACACGGTACCAGGTGGTTGAGCAGACCGATACGATAGGCTTCCTCTGCCTCGACCACACGCGCTGAGAACAGCAACTCTTTAGCAATCGGCCACCCGATCTGATTGGGCAAGGTCCAGGTGCTGTTGATGCGGCCATAGGCCGCCGCCAGGAAGCGAAAGCGGCTATGCTCGCAGCCAATGCGCATGTCCAGCGACGAGGCCAGTACCGCGGCGCCGCCATACGCCAGGCCGTTCATCATGCCAATCGTCGGCTTGGCGCAGGCGCTGATTTCATAGCTGCCACGGCTGCGGATGGCGCTGCGCGCATCCAATTCCTCCTGGGTGTATGTAACATCATTTTCGCGTTGCTCGTGAATATCGCCACCTGCTGAAAACGCACGGTTCCCGGCGCCCGTAATGACGATACAGCCGATCGCCTCGTCCGCTTCCGCCTGCTGGACAGCGTCGTGCAATTCGGTACTCAATTGACGGTTCATGGCATTGAGCTTGTCTGGACGATTCAGGGTGAGAATCGCCACACCGTGTTCCTTTTCAACCAGGATATACTCGTAAGCCATGCTTTTCTCCCACAGCTCTTATGCTGGATGATTGCCTGGTGGATCGCTCCTGTGCTAGAGCGGTATTGTAGGCGCGATAGCCAGCGGAGTCAAAGCCAGGAGTCTCAGCATGGCAGCAGATATTGATGGGATGGCCAGAGTGGCTATTGTGCGGACGCCAAGGGCGGCATTGGCTATAGCATTGCCCGTGTGACCGGTAGCACCTGCTTGACACTGCGGCCCTGTGCCGATACTCTTCCGCCAGGCTCCATGAGCGATACGCGATACAAGTGTAGCATGGCATGGCCGGCACCCATGGAGAGTGAGCCATGACCTTTGACGATATTCTGGCACAGGTGCAGGCGCTTCTGCAGCGCGAGCAGCGATTCTCCTATCGTGCTCTGCAGCGCCGCTTTGCTCTGGCGGAAGCTGACCTTGAAGCCCTCAAGGACGAACTCATCTATGCCAAACGCCTGGCGGTTGATGAGGATGACCGCGTCCTCGTCTGGGTGGGTGACACCAGCACGGCATGATGTGGCTATACTCTTCCGGACACACGGAGACAAGGACCTCATACCTCGT
>JBMDXC010000111.1:0-2164 GCA_048594805.1 Candidatus Entotheonellaceae bacterium
GGCAGCGCTCGTGTACAGGCAACGGGTAGTGCTACACGGGTAATGCTCGCGACCCGATGCCGTGCTACTGTTGGTCAAAAGCACGGCAAAGAGGAGGAAGCCATGAAGCGGAGCACAGAACGGATCCTCACGACGCACGCCGGGCGGCTGCCCAATCCCGACAACATCGCTGAGATCATGAAGGCCCGCGCCGACGGCGACCAAGCCATGTTTGGCCGCCTTATGCAGGCGGGCGTCGCTGACCGGGTGCGCAAGCAGATTGAATTACACAACGACATCCACAGCGACGGCGAGTTTTGGAAGGGGCGCGACGCAATCTATTACAATAGCCGGGTCACCGGCGTGGACATGCGGCCGCTCAAGCCCGGCGAGGGTGCTTCCATCCTGGTGCACCAGCAAGAGCGGCATATGCCGGAGTTTCGAGAGTTCTATGGCATCTACGACCAACTCGGCAACATCCCTCGGCCAGGCGTCGTCAATCCGCCGCCCACGCACCGGGCAGTCATCACCGGCCCGATGCAGTACAAGGGCCAGGGCGCCATCAAGCACGAGCTTGAGGTGGTGAAAGCGGGCATCGCCGAGGCCGGTGCGCAGGTCGAAGATTTTTTCTTTCCGGTCCTCGGGCCGGGCTGGCTCGGCCACTTCCTCTTCAACGAGTATTACCCGACGGAAGAGGAATACGTCTATGCCATGGCGGCAATGTTCCAGGGCGAGTACGAGGCCGTGGTCGACGCGGGGTTCATCCTGCAGATCGATGACCCCGGCTTGGCCGACAAGTTTGGGATGTTTTATCCGCCCATCACGGTTGAAGCCTTCCGCAAGCACGCCGAGCTGCGGATCGAAGCCACCTACTGGGCTCTCAGGAACATCCCCGAAGACAGGGTGCGCTACCACACGTGCTGGGGCAGCTGGCATACGCCCCATACCACCGACATCCCCTTCAAGCACATCGTGGACCTCATGCTCAAAGTCAAGGCACAGGCCTATTCAGTCGAGGCGGCGGACGTGCGGCATGAATTAGACTACCAGGTTTGGGACGACGTCAGGTTCCCGGATGGCAAAATCTACATCCCCGGCGTCATCGCGCATAAGACGACCACCATCGAGCCCCCGGAACTGGTGGCCCACCGTATCGTGCGATACGCCAACATCATGGGACGCGAAAACGTCATCGCTGGCACGGACTGTGGCTATGGCAACCGGGTCTACTCCGATATCGCGTGGGCCAAAATGCGAGCTGTGGCGGACGGGGCCGCCCTGGCTACCGAGCAACTCTGGGGCCGCTCAAGCTAAGGAGGCCGACGATGCAGCGCAGCACGGACCGTATCCTGACCACTCACACCGGCAGTCTGCCGCGTCCCGACGATTTGTTGGAGATGCTCATGGCCCGTGAGCAGGGTCGTGTGCTCGACCTGGAAGCTTTCCACACCCGCGTGCGGGAAACCATCGGCGAGTGCATCCGCAAGCAGAGAGATACCGGCCTCGACATCGTCAATGACGGCGAGTGGAGCAAACCCGACTACTCAACTTATGTCAAGAACCGGTTGACCGGCTTCGAAGGCGAGTCGACGCCGCCCGACGTCACTCGGGACCTGCTCGACTTCCCCGAATTCGCGCCTTTCCGGCGGACTGGCCTGAATCAGCTGATGCGCCCTAAATGCAACGGCCCCATCGCCTGGAAGGACTTCGAGGCTGTCCGGCGCGACATCGAGAATCTCAAGGTGGCGGCCGGCAATAGTGAAAACGTCTTCATGACGGCGGTCTCACCCGGGCAGGTGGCGCGTTTTCAGGGTAACAGCTACTACACATCAGACGAGGAGTATCTGTGGGCGCTCGCCGACGTCCTCAAAGACGAGTACAAGGCGATCACCGATGCCGGCTTCACACTGCAGCTCGATTGCCCGGACTTGGCCTCCGGCTGGAATGGGCAGTTCCGGTCCTTGACGCTCGCAGGGTTTCGCAAAGTCGTCGACCTGCACCTGGAGGTGCTCAACGCCGCGACCAAGGACATTCCGCCCGAGCGCATGCGCCTGCATCTCTGTTGGGGCAATTACGAGGGCCCTCATAACCATGACATTCCGCTGCGGGAGATCATCGAGCCGGTGCTGCAGGCCCGGCCGGCGGCGGTTGCCTTCGAGGGCGCCAACCCTCGTCATGAGCACGA
>JBMDXC010000112.1:0-3484 GCA_048594805.1 Candidatus Entotheonellaceae bacterium
GGGATTATGGTCGTGGTAACATTCCTGCTCGGGCTGTTTCCCAACCTGGTGCTGCAGATGATCGAGGCCGCAAGCGTCGTGCAGTAAATCTTGGGCTGTCCAGCATGGGGCCGCCAGCCGCCCGGCTGTTCTGCTCGTCACATGCCGGCCGCCGCATCACCTCAGGTCCACGAAGAGCTCCAGTGGAGAGGCAATTAGGCCATCACGTCGCACTCGCGTGTATCCAGATCAACCGGAAACTCGATCTTTTTACCATGATATACATTGCCAACGATACGAAAAAGGCCCGAGCTGTCGAAGGATGTATGTGAAGCAGTTCAGTGAGTTCATCCTCACAGACAATACGCTCAATGGTTTTTCCATCAGTCGTGATCGACTCAACAGCAAGTCAATATGTCTTGGGCTTCCCATCTGTCAGTAAATCAACCATGACATGACAGTCATTTCCCAATGGGGAAACGCAGTAGCGCAAAAGTCACCCTGTGAATGAAATAGGGTTATCATGGGCAAAGAATCTACCCTCAAACTTGGCCAGGGTGGACAAGACCGCTCACCAGGAGGTGCCCATGAGAACCCCGAAGCAATTATACGCCGAAGAGCGCATCATTTATCATCCTGAACTGCTGACCTGCCTCCACTGCGGTGACCTCTTGGTGATCTGGAACTACTTCGCGTGGGATAAGACCGTGCAGATGCTCGATTGCGTCGTCTGGGTTGCAAGTCGACCGGGTCGCTGCCCGCACGCGACGTGTCAGGGCTCGCGCATGCGTCTACTCTCTGCTGCGGCCCAAAGCCTGGCGTCGCCAGGCTCCACGTATGGCTATGATGTACTTGGACGCCTTGGCTGGCTGCGGCAGCACCAGCGCGCGACCTATCGCGAGATGCACACCGATCTCTCCGCACGGCTCACCATCTCTGAAGCCCATGTGCGCTATCTCTATCAGCACGTGTATTTACCCCTGCTGGCCTGCCACGAGCGTCAGCAGCGCGGGCGCCTGGCTCAGGTCGCCCAGGAGCCAGGCGGCTTGATCATCTCCCTCGATGGCCTCGCGCCTCAAGGGGGCGAGCCGCAAATTTGGTTCATTCGTGACTTGTCCACAGGGCTGACGCTGCGCAGTGGGTGGCTGGCGCAGCTGGATCAGCCCACGTTCGAGGTGTTCCTCGCCCCCCTGAAGCACTTGGAGTGGCCAATTTTGGCCGTGCTCAGTGACAAGCAAACGGGCTTGGTGCCAGCCGTCGCCACCATCTTGCCCAACAGCCATCATCAGTTCTTTCAGGTCTACTATCTGCGCAATCTGGCAGAGCCGCTCGCCGAAGCCGATGCGGCCTTCAAGAGGGAGCTACGCAAAACTGTGCGCGAGCAGATAGGCTCCTTGCTCCGGCAGGCATCCCAGAGGTCACCCAGTCACGCGGGTGTCTTGACCGTGACAGGCCTGTTGCCAAGCCCTGTAGAAGAGCCCACAGGACCGACCTGCCAATGCCCACCGCGTCCGATCCTGAAGCCGAGCAGGTCATCACCCAACTCTGTCGCCACACCCGCTATCTGCTCACGCTCAAAGGCCGACCGCCCTTTCGGCTCGCTGGTATGGAGACCTACGAGCGACTCCAGCACGTGACCTGCTGGAGTCTCGACCTGCTGGCACAGCGCTATGAGCCGCGCCTCGCCCAGTTGTATCAAGGCCTCCAGTCGGCCCTGTCGCCCTTTGCTCAGACCTATCAGGAACTCCGACAAGGCGCTGCCTGGCTCCGCGACATTGCCTACATCTTAGAACCCGTGCCCACGTACCCCTTCAGCGCGGCGGACGTCGCGGGGCAACTCTGCAGCTATCTCGACACCGTGCAGCGCCAGCCGAAGGTCGCCCCGACCTTAGCCACGCTTGGCCGTCACCTCGACACGGTCAGCCGGAGCTATTGGCCCGGCCTGTTCCACTGCTATGAGGTGTCGGGGTTGCCTCGGACCAACAACGCACTCGAAAACCACTTTCGCGAGACGCGTCGCCGCCTGTTGCGGACCACCGGCCAGCAGGGTCAAACGCAGCGGACGCTGCAACGCTAAGGCGCCTGGGAACTCTTGCCCCATCCCCTGACAGAGGCCGAGTTATGGGATGCCTTACGGCACACCCCAGCCGAGGACTTAGCGCAGGAGCATTGTACATCAATCTCTCTTCCAGGGAGAAGATAGTCGGTAATCCAACGCTCTGTACGCTCGATCCAAGAACGACACTGTTGCAAAAGTTCGAGGCGGTGCGGGGCCAACATCTGCTGAACCTGGAACCGATGTTCTTCAATGGTGTTACCTTTCTCACGTAATGCAGGATTTTTCACTTATAGACCCTTTTGATGAGTGCCTATAAAGCTGATGCTGGCTCCGGCAGATATTGTGCTCAGGGAAACTTCGACGAGCTGGTTAGTTGTCAGTTACGGCGTAAACGCGGGATGATGTTGGGCAATCCACGCTTCAACAAGTTGGTGAAATTCGTGGGCTTTCTCCACAAGTTCCCTGGCCTCTGTCTCTGTGATGCCATTGGCGAGATCATATTCAATTAGATTGCGTTTACGGCGGCAGGTGTCAAAGTAGACAGCATATGTGATAATACTGGGACCTACGGACAGCTCCAAAGCCTCAAAAGTCGTGTGATGATGCCCAATACCACGGACACGATAGCCTGAACATGCAATGACCATAGTGGCTAATTGGAGAACGGTGTTATAGGCGATGGTGAAGCATCGGTCTACAGATAAATCGGGGAGGACAGCGTCTTTGAGGTCGCGGGCCACCACAGCGCGGAGACTATGTAGCTCCTGGGCCTGTGGAGTGTGAGGCTGCACACGTCTACTTGCTAAAAGCTGCTGCCAATCCATGAGGATCTCCGAGAATACAAAGCTTCTTCCCATCCAACACTGCACGCAAGAAGGCGTGCCCAGCTGCTAACTTCGTAGCAAATTCCTCACAAGAGTATAGCGTTGTATTCACGGGACGGTTCAGACGCCCCTCAGCTCGACGTAGAGCCGGGGTGATATCAGCAAGACCTACACGACCGATGATCATCAGATCCACATCGCTGGATGCCAGTTCTTCGGAGCGTGCCATGGAGCCGTAGACAAAAGCCCAGTCGATCCGGTCCGTAAAAGGGTCAAGCACCTCCTGGAGCACATCTACCAAACCGACTGTCTTTAACATGAGCCCTTGGAGTTCTGCGAGAAAGGGACAATTAGGGTTGGGTTGAAAGTACATGCGATTGCCATCGCGTCGCTGGTGTAGGATGCCTGCATCAACCAGGGTAGCCAGTTCACGTTGGAGGCTTGAAGGACGTACTCCTAGATGTCTAGCCAAATCACTCAGATACCACCAACGATCCGGGTGCAAAAGCGTAGCAGCAAGAATTGCCTGACGTATTTTAGGGAAAATGGCATCAAGGGATTTTGACTTACGCATAATACATAAATATAGACGCATTACGCGTAAGTGTCAAAGAGGCGGATA
>JBMDXC010000113.1:0-3615 GCA_048594805.1 Candidatus Entotheonellaceae bacterium
CAAGGTGAGGATATGCGGGGCGAAGCAGTGCTCGGCGTATTGATGCCTGCGGCTGACGCTCAGGCTGGCGCGGGCTGGTACAAGGCGTTCTTCCCGAGGGCCGCCTACGTGTATACCCATCACGGTCAACTCTGGCTCACCGCGCGCTGGCTGCAAGCGCATGGGGCATTTACGATGCCCGACAATGCCCGTGAGATGATCGAATTCGTCTATGCAGACGATGCCGGTGAGCGCATCCCCGAGGGGTTGCAGCGCAATGCGGCGACAGCTGAAGGTGACGCCATGGCAGATCGCAGTATAGCAGCGTTTAACAGCTTGTATCTGGATTCGGGTTATGAGGTCACAAGCACGCACTGGCGCGAGGACGAAAGCACGCCCACACGGCTCGGTGAGCCTACAACGACCGTGCGTCTTGCCCGAATATTAGATGGCCAGCTGATACCTTGGGCCCAGGACGATGCCGACCACCTCTGGGAACTCTCACAGGTGACGGTGCGAGCGGCGCGCATCAAGGGGGAAAGCGACCGGTACGGACCCATGATCGCAGTAGCGAAGGCGCAGATGAAAGACCGTGGGAAGTATTGTGTTGTGGTACCTCTTGAAGAACGAGATGGTATATAGCGGGGGTTTGCACTCGGTCCGCGCGGAGAGATTGCTGTGACCTATTCACCAACAACCGGTTTGAGCACAGGAGAAGGGGAAAGTGATGAATCTGATCTCTGATGCCTGGATACCAATCCGGCGCAAGAGCGGAGAGGAAGTGCGTATCGCACTGTGGGAAGTGACGACACGCTACGACGATGATCCCATCGTGGCGCTGGCTGCGCCGCGCCCAGACTTCAATGGCGCGTTGATTCAGTTCCTAATTGGGCTTTTGCAGACGACCTGCGCACCCGATTCACCACGCGCCTGGCGCGAGTGGCTACGCAATCCACCTACGCCCGAGGAACTGCGCGCGAAGTTTCAGCCCATTGCTTATGCGTTTGAGCTAGACAGTGAAGGCCTGCGGTTTATGCAGGACGCAAATCTGAAGCTGGACAGTGTGAAAGAGGCAACGCCAATTGGTGCCTTGTTAATCGACGTTCCAGGTGAGAATACTATTCAGAGAAACACCGATCATTTTATCAAGCGCGGTAGGGTTGAACAGCTGTGTTCGACATGTACGGCTACCGCTTTATTTACCCTGCAAACCAATGCCCCTTCGGGTGGACAAGGACATCGTACTGGTTTGCGCGGTGGTGGACCACTCACAACGCTAATTATGGGTGACCTCCTCTGGCAAACTGTGTGGCTCAACGTTCTGGAAAACACAGCGTTTCTCGCACATAGTGGGTCTCCTAGCAAAACTGAACCAAGCCATTATTTTCCTTGGCTTGCATCTACACGTACGAGTGAGAAGGGTAGTACAACCGAAAAAACTACTCTATTAGATGTACACCCTGCCCAGAACTTCTGGGCGATGCCGCGCCGCATCTGGCTCTTGAACGAGAGTACAACTTTATCTCAGCTGTGCGATATATGCGGGAAAACTGAGACAAAGCTCTATCATCAATATCTGACAAAAAATTATGGGGTGAATTACTCTGGTCCCTGGCTACATCCGTTATCGCCATACTATATGGATAAGGACAACCAACCTAACCCGGTGCACCCTCAGCCTGGCGGCATCGGCTATCGCTACTGGCTAGGGCTGGTTGAGAACAATGTGGATAACACCCGAAGAATTGCCCGTGTTGTGGAGCAGTACCAGAAACTGCTGCGGATAGATGGTCGGCTCTGGGCCTTTGGCTACGACATGGATAATATGAAAGCACGCTGCTGGTACGACGCCGAAATGCCCATCATCTTTGTCTCTGAGGATATAGAAGCAGAGTATAAGGGGCAGATAGAAGCGATGATACATGCAGCGCAACAAGTCGTGTTGGAGGTTCGCAGGCATGTGAAAAATGCACATTTTGGTCCGCCAGCCGAAATCAGGGGTGATCTCTCCTATATTGAAAAACGTTTCTGGAGCGCAACAGAATCCGCTTTCTATGCACTGTTAAACAGAACGCGCGATGCCCTCAACATTGGAGAAGATGTCACCCCGCTGCTGCAGGAGTGGCATACCGTGTTGGCCAGCACCGCGCGTCGCATTTTCGACGACGCATCTCAAACCGGTGATTTCAACGCCGCTGATCCGCGCCGCATCGCACTTGCCTGGAACGCACTTCATAGAGCGCTGGCTGGGAAAAAGTTACGCGAGCTACTGGGGCTGGCTGCATAAAGACTTTACCACAAAATGGAGAGCATCTCGATGGCGACTCCCAGATCTCGATACCCTTTCCGAAACAACTTGCAAGACGCTTCGTATACCATCCTACTCGACTGGTGGACGGCGCTCGAAGCTGATAAAGGTGAACGGGCCGATCTCAAGCGCGCTGAGAATCCGCTACGTGTGGCGTTCAGTCCAGCGTACCACGATCTGTTGCGTCGTTTGCAAGAGGCTGGCTGTCGCTTGGGCGTAGGCGACCGCGAGCGGTTGGCCGTGTTAGCAGGGCTGGCTGCGCATGTAAAGCAGCACACTGATACCGGGCGGTATCGAGGGGGCACGAGTGCGCAAGATGTATGAACTCTTGGCCCAACGATATGGCCTGAAGTGGGATAGACGTAAATATGACCCCGACAATTGGGACGGCAGTGACCTCCTGAACAAATGCGTGAGCGCTGCCAATGCCTGTCTGTACGGTATCACGGAAGCTGCGGTACTGGCGGCGGGTTACGCGCCAGCGGTCGGCTTTATTCATACCGGCAAGCCCTTGTCCTTCGTCTATGATATTGCAGACATTTTTAAATTTGACACCGTGGTACCCGTCGCGTTTCAGACGGCGGCGCGACCGCCACAACAGCAACAACCAGAGCGGGCTGTACGGCTTGCCTGCCGTGACATGTTTCGGAAGGAAAAAGTGCTGGCGCGGATCATCCCGACCATAGAAGAGGTTTTAGCAGCTGGGGAGATGCAGCCTCCACCGCCTCATGAAGAAGCGGTTCCCATCGCTATTCCTAATGCAGAGAGTATCGGCGATGTTGGTCATCGTAGTTGAAAATGTTCCTCCCCGCTTGCGGGGCCGCTTAGCATTGTGGTTGTTAGAGGTACGGGCAGGGGTGTATGTTGGTGATTATTCCAGACGCGTACAGGAGATGCTCTGGCAGCAAGTCAACGCAGGGATAGAAGATGGCAACGCCGTGATGATCTGGAGCACCAATACTGAATCGGGTTTCGATTTCCTCACCCTCGGCAAGAATCGGCGTATACCGGTCGAACTCGACGGGCTGAAGCTGGTAGCATTTCTCCCGCCAGAGCAAGAGGAAGACCCCTTAGCGACAGAGGATGAGCATGAAGGGGGAGAGGGTTGATTTCAACGATTTTTGTCGGTAGAAAATCGACCTCCTTTTTTCTCCTTTTTTAACAGTAAGTTATAGGAAGGGTGTTCCCCACGCATGTGGGGATGAACCGTCGTGGCCGCCCTCCGGGCACAGGTGCACGGCGTGTTCCCCACGCATGTGGGGATGAACCGGTACACGTGCCGTTGGCAGTCTGCACGAAGGCGTGTTCCCCACGCATGTGGGGATGAA
>JBMDXC010000114.1:0-1639 GCA_048594805.1 Candidatus Entotheonellaceae bacterium
GTGGCCAGCTTTGCCACCTCACGCTATCAGCAGGCGGTCGAGTTGATGGGGGGCACGCCTGACGAGCTGACCGAGCGCTACGCTCTGCTGCGCGGCTTGTCCTATGCGGACCGCATTCGCCAACCCGTGCTGCTCATTCAAGGCACCCTCGATATGATTACCCCGCTGGATCACGCCCTCTGGATGGAGCGGGCGCTGCGGGAGGCGGGGAACCAGCAGGTCCAGGTCGAGCTGATCGACCGCATGGGCCACTTCTGCGAACTCGCCTCGCAGGGATATCAGTTTGATCGGGCGGCAGGTCTCGCGTTTCAGTGGTTTGCCCAGACCCTGCAAGAGGGCTCCTGAAGGCGTGCGGGCTACGGGGTCAGCACCGTGTCTCCATGGGGGCAGGGGGCACGTCTGGCGCACACGAAGTGGGGGCTTAGGGCGGGGCCGAACAACGCCTTGCAGCTGACTGCCTCCAGCGTCCGCTGCGCGCCCGCTTCCGGCAGCAGCTGAAGGCTGGCGTTCGGCTACTTTCAGGGGCCACTCAAAGCTGTTACATTCTATGTCCTGCTATGTCCTGGAAACACACGCTCTGTAAACAGGCACACAGCCGAGGTCACCATGAAAGTCTCCCTTGAGTTCCCTGATACAGCCTCTCTCACGCAGTTCGATCACGATTACCTCAAGAACGTCTTAGTTGCAACGCTGTATCACCTCGGGAAACTCTCCGAACACGAAGCCTGTGTCGCATTAGGGAGTACCCGCCGCACCTTTGAGGAACTCTTGCCGCGGTTTGGGTTTGCTGTGTTAGCAGATGATCAAGCGACCATCGATGTTGAACTACACGCATGACGGAGGTACGGCGTATTGTCAGCAATACCGGGCCGCTGATCTCGTTAGAGAAGCTGCGGCAAGGCTATGACTTTATCCGGCAGTTGTACGACACGATCATCATCCCTCCAGGCGTGCTGGACGAGGTCGCAGAAGGACAATTTGCCACTCCCCAGGCCTATGTGCAGCACTATGGCATCGTGGACTTGTTCGAGGTTCAAGCCGTTGCCCGGAGCGAGCAACTTCCAGAAGTGGCACGCTTGCATGTCGGTGAGGCCCAAGCGATTCAACTGGCGCGGGAACTGGCACTCCCACTCCTCATTGAAGAAACGGTGGGGCGTCGGGTGGCTCAGGGGTTGGGCATCACCATCTCGGGGATCGCTGGGCAAATGCTGAAGGCGTGTCGTCAGGGCAGCCTCACAGCTCAAGAAGCGCGGAACAAACTGCTGGAGTTATTCCAAGCAGGACGTATTAACAGGAAAATTTATGAGGCGCTTCTGGCTATCATACCCTGAGCCGAACAAGGCAGTGGAGCCGACGCCCTACAGCCTACGCCTTGCTTCGGCTTTCGGGCGCGGCTCACCGCGGGCGTTCGGCGTCCAAAAGGCGGAGAGCAATTCCAGAGTAACCCGATAACACGCAAGGGAGGGAAACACCGCTATGGCACATGACCGGCGTATTCTCAGGCACGAGGAGCAAATTGAGGTCCTGCAGCGGCAGATTCCAGCCTGGATCAAAGACTTGCCACGGCCTGCAACGCCTGCACTTATCCCCTCCGGTGGCCCCCTCACCGGCTTCCGCGTGGTCAGCACGGGGCTCAGCG
>JBMDXC010000115.1:0-3269 GCA_048594805.1 Candidatus Entotheonellaceae bacterium
CCTCGTCTAGTCGTCCCCGGGCCACCGCCGTACCAGCCGTGTTGCCCTCCCCGGGTTCGGCGTACGCCAGATACACGAGGCGGTTAGCGGCAAAGGCCGGGTCGAGCGTGAGATCGAGCAGGCCACCCTGGCCACGGGCTAGCACCGGCGGCACGCCCGCAAGGGGGTCGGAGACGCGGCCATCCTGGCCAACGCTGCGGAGCCGCCCCGGCCGTTCGGTCACGAGCAGACGCCCGTCAGGGAGGAACACCAGTGCCCAGGGATGCTCGAGGCCCTGCGCCAGCGTCTGGACCTGGAGAGCGCCGGGTACGGACGCTGGCGTCGGCGAGCGCGGCGCCTGTGCGAGCGCCAACCCGGCTGCACTCCAGAGCAGGCAGGCGGCGAGGATGCGTGTGACGAGAGACTGGCCGCAGCCAGCGCGGTCACGAAACCACAGGGGCGTAGAGCGTGTCATGAGTCACTGTCCTTCCATCCAGGAAAGGCGATATTGGGGAACGGCCGTCCACCTCCCGTCTGCCAAGGAGGCCAGGAGCCTACCGTACGCACGGACGCCCCTCCCGAGTGTCAATGTGCACAGGGTCATTATCATGGTGCGTCAGTAAGTCGCAAAGGTATCCATAGAGGCATCAAAAGCTTTTTCGATCCGGAGCGCCATGTCCGGCGACAGCGACACTCTGCCGGAGATCACATCCGACAAGGTCGTGCAACGCATGCCCAGAATCGCGACGGCACGCGTGACCGAGTGATGCAATACGTCCAGGATGTCCGTCCAATCCTGTTGAGCCTCTCCTCTGCCATCAGTGATAATCCTCCACATCCAGATGCGTGATGTCTCCTTCTTCCACGTCAAAGGTGATCCGCCAGTTCCCACTCACGGCAATGCTCCACGTGCCAGCTCGATCCCTTGTGAGCTGGTGCACCTGCCAGCCGGACGGCCCTTGAACGCCGTGCATATCTGACGCCACGATGAGCACGGTGTCCTTCCCGAAAACCCGAACCTGTTGCTATGTTTGACATTGAGGGCTCTTGCCTGTATCCTGTCCCAACACTTTTATACGGCTCGTCGAACCCCATCACGATGAGGCTCTCGACGATGCTTACCGTCCTTTCTGTGCTGCTTGCCTTTGTGGTGTCTCTGTGCCAGTCACGCTGGGCCCTCCACTTGAGGATTCTGGCTCTCCAGCATCAGCTCGCCGTCTACAAATACACCGTCCAACGCCCGCGGCTCCGTCCCACGGATCGCCTGTTCTGGGTCTGGCTCTCCTGGCTGTGGCCGGGCTGGCAGGAGGCCCTGATATTCGTCCAGCCGCGTACCGTCATTGCCTGGCACCGCAAGCGCTTCCGTGAGCACTGGCGGCGGCTCAGCCCGCAGGGCCAGCCTGGCTGTCCGGCCATAGCCAAGGATGTGCGCGACTTCATTCGCACGATGTGGCAGGCCAATCCGACCTGGGGCTCACCCAGCATTGTGGGAGCGCTCCGGAAACTGGGGATCATTGTGGCGAAATCGACGGCGGAGAAGTATCGGCCAAAAAATTGCAAGCCGTCCACGCCCACTTGGAAGGCGTTCCTGCACCACCACGTCACAGACCTCGTGTCATGCGACTTTTTCATTGTCCCAACTGCCACATTCCGGGTGCTTTCCGTGTTCATCATGCTGGCTCACGATCGTCGACGCGTCGTGCATTTCAACATCACCCAACACCCGATGGCACAGTGGACCGCACAACAGATGTAGGTACGAAGGAAGTTGGTATCGCCCCGCAGAGTCCATAGCAGAACCCGTATGTCGAATGTCTGATTAGGAGTATCCGGCGCGAGTGCTTAGACCATATGATCATCCTGCACAAGCGGCATCTGAGGCGTATCCTCACCAACTACTTTGCCTATTATCACCGGTGGAGAACGCATGTGTCGCTCACGATAGATTGTCCTGATCCTCGCCCGGTCTTCGCTGCTGACCGGGGCAGAGTGATTGCAGTGTATGTGTTATGAGTATTCGGGAACGACAAGTCAGCAGCATGGCACACATGGGGGTAAAGTGCACATCTGAAACATGACCCGTTATTGAGCCTTTGTCCTCAACCGAAATAAACCAGTCAATCGAGAAACAAAGGGCGGACATCGTCATTAGCCTCTTTCTGGAAACCGAAAGCAGGATAAAGACTTCTGTCGGGCGGGACTGCAGATCGGCGAACCGTACACCGGCTATACGTGGTACCTCCTTTCAGGGGAGGCCCAGTATACCATAATCGGGATAAACTCAACTGTGGATTCGGACACGAGAATCGGGGATATCTCTGCGGTACTGGCGTCGTCTGTGTCATGGTGGTCCTCCTGTGGCAAGGAATGGACCGAAAGATACAGATTTGACGCCAGTTGTGCCACGTTACTGTTCTTCAGGACTACCCAACTTTGCCAGGCCGCACATGAGTTTGCGCGTGCCTTTGCCTGCGCAGGAGCCACACGCCTTGGGATTCATCCAGCCCAAGTGAGATCACCGCACACCTGGCATGGCCGCTGGACTGACGGATCATGTCTGGACGTTTCGAGAGTTTCTGACCGTCAAATTTGAGCCGCTTCATAATCAAAGTGGTAGCGGATGAGTACCGAGCAACCGGGAAGGCTTACCGTAAATTTTCCGCCAGTTGCTCCTGGAGGGCCATGACGCACTTGCTCAATGCGCTCCTCGCGTATGCCCTGGTGCGTCTGGAGCAGGGCGTAGAAAACGTGAGTGAGGCAACGTCGGCAGCCTACCGCCGGCGCAAGCCTCGTTCAGAGGAGAACCAGTGATGCGTTTTCCCTTAGGCGGGGTCGTGGCAACCCCTGGAGCGCTCCGTGCCTTAGAGAAGGCCGAGCAGCTGCCGGCTGAGTTTCTCGATCGGCATGTGAACGGCGATTGGGGCGACGTCCCAGAGGACGACAAGCAGGAAAATGAGTTTTCCGTCGAACACGGCTTCCGCATCCTCTCCGCGTATACCACCAGCGCCGGGGATCGGATTTGGATCATAACGGAGGCTGATAGGTCGGCAACGACCATTTTACTACCAAGTGAATACTGGCTTCGATCATAGCGTCGGCCACCTTAGGCGATTTCCCAAAAGAATATCCTGTATCGTGATGTGGAGACTGGCTGAATCAGCATATCCCAATTGGCTTTTTCGGTGAAACGGAGAAATTTTGGGCGCTAGCGTATCTCGGTACAAACCGGGCCAACAGATTATTTACATCAGTGCGGAATTAAGCCGATTGTGTTTGATCGGTGTAAGTCC
>JBMDXC010000116.1:0-1796 GCA_048594805.1 Candidatus Entotheonellaceae bacterium
CTTCCTGGCTGCCCCCACTCGACGGATTCCGATCTGGCGTCCGGCCGCGCGTGCTGTTGTCAAAATCATAGTTATGGACGGTTTTGTACCGCATATCGGCACTCGCCAGAATGTGCATGAACACATCGTTACCCACTTCGAGAAAGTTGCTGAGCCGTACCACGGGCTGCGGCGCCTGTTGTGCGGTCGCCGATAGTACGGTCGTGGCTATACATATACTCGCCAGGCAAGCCTGGACAATACGCTTCACGATAGACCTCCTTGTCTCCTCATGGTTATGCTTCTCTCGAGGGCGTGTTTAGCGTGTCACAGAGAGCTTCCTACTGCACATGACGGGCTTGTGAGGCACGCATGGCGGCGGAGAAGCGCGTAGCCCTCGATGCGGCATCGTTGCCCTTGACACGCTGGGCAGGGCTGAATACTGTACATAACCATTATGAGCAATTTGTGAAGCGTGTCCACACGGTGGCAAGTCCTGTGTGGGCACATGCGCCAAGCCCTCGGGCTCATCTGGCATGTGTTGGCTCGACAGCAAGCATGGCGATGTCTTGCAGGGCCCCTGAGGCTGGAGCATGAGCACAGGGGTATTGTGCTACCGCCTGTGCGTGATTAGATGAGCGCCAGGACCAGACGCTCGAGAGCCCACTCAATTGCTGAGTGCATGACAATAGACATAAGGCTTGTTTGGCTCTGCTCTGCGGTGTGGGCGTCGCGGAGATAGCCAGTCTGCTGGAGGGCCGCAATGATCGTATGCTGACTGGTCACTGCCGAGGTGAAGAGCACCAGGACATTGCCGGTGGTGGGGTTGGAGGTAACGTCCGTGACACCATTGAGCCCGCGCAACAACTGCTCGACGGCTAGCGCTCGCTGTGGAGCGCCTTTGACTTGCGGCAGCTTGATGCGTAAGCGGCCATCCAGGACGTGGAGATATGGAGCTATGCTCGTCATGCTACGCGCCTCATGTCTCTGAGTATCTCTTGGTGCGCTTCCCTGCATGCTCGCACCGTGCCTACAAAAGTGTACCCAGGCTGTTTGAAAATGTTGTTATGGAATTGTGAAGCCTGCGTAAAGTTGTCCTGGGTGGGAAAGGAGAAGCAGCGATGTCGGAGGCCTATCGTGCGGACCATGTTGGGAGTTTCCTGCGTCCAGCCGAAGTGAAAGAGGCTCGAGCCGCTTTCCGAGAGGGACGCCTGCACCTTGAACAGCTGCACGACATCGAAGATCGTGCCATCCTGGCCGCTTTAGAGCGTCAGCGCAGTATCGGCGTCGATGTCTTCACAGACGGGGAGTTCCGCCGCTCCGGCTTCCAGAATGATCTGGTGGAGGCCGTGGAGGGCTTCGTGGCGACTGACCGCCCTGCGGTGGTACGGATCTGGCAGGGCCCTGGCGGGGAGCCGCAGGAGCAGGGGACCCGACAGGTCGTGGGAGGTACGCTGCGGCCAGTGCGGCGCCTCACCGAGCACCAGACGCGGTTCTTGCAGGCGCATGCCCCTGGTCCAATTAAAATAACGGTACCTAGCCCTAACCAGTTCCCGGCCATTAGCTTTCAGTCTGGTGTCACCGAGCTGTTTTATCCGACCCGCTCTGCCCTGCTGTGGGCCCTCGTCCCCATCATCAAACGAGAAATTGCTGCCCTGGCAGACGATGGTATAGCGTACATACAAATCGACGAACCGCGCTACAGCTACTACGTGGATGCCAGGTGGCGCCAGCATTTACGTGACCTGGGAGAGGATCCCGACACCATGTTCGCAGAGGCCATCGCCGCTGATAATGCTTGTCTAGAGGGCGTGCGG
>JBMDXC010000117.1:0-4804 GCA_048594805.1 Candidatus Entotheonellaceae bacterium
AGGCACAGCAGTATGCCAGCCAGCGCCGCATGAGCATGACTGAGCTGCTCCTGGATGGCCTGACGATGCGACTGGAGACACCGACTGATCCACGAGAGGTATTCCTGTCTGACGAGAGTAATACGGTAATACAGGAATTACGTGATGAGCTGAAGGGTAGCTTGCTGGATGAATTGCGCAAAGACGTACAGAAGCTGCTCACCTCGACTGGCCAAGCGGGCCTGACGCAGAGCCCGCAGACTCCGCTTCCCACGCATAACATGCCACTGGCGAAGCATGACGTCCACCCGACGCAGAATGACATACTGTCTGACAATGGTAATACGGTATTACAGAAAGCACCCCACTCTGTAGCACCCCATATTGCGGCCATTGCGCAGGTCGCCGCCGAGCACCCCACCCTGACCCTGGCTCAGCTTGCCCACCTGCTCTATGAGCGAGGGATTTACCGGGCGAAGGACCGGGCGACTGGTGCAGAGACGGTCGTGAATCGCGGCACATTGAAAGTGTGGCTCGATAAGGCACGAGCAGCAGGCCTACTCTAGTGTCCGCTCCGTGGTGGCGGGAAGCTGCGGCCCTCGCCTGGGTGCGTCGGCACGCCGCCACAGAGACGCCCGCAGCCAGTACCGCTCCCCTGGGCACTGCCGGCAGGAGACACCAGGGGCGTTGCGGGCGCACTGGCCCGTTCGGCACTCGCTACCAGCCCAGGCCTCGATCATCGTCCCGTTCGCGGCCGCGCTCTTTGCCCAGGGTACGTGCACGCCCACGTCCCGCACTGGTAACATAAGATCCGTTATCAGATCCTGCGGGGCCTGTTCTGCTGGCGCTGCGTCTCTGGTCTATAACTTTTCGAATGATCGGCCCACATTCCAGCCTTATCTGTCCCCTGTCCCTGTGGTTCATGGCCTCATCGGGACCGTAAAAGACACCTCCCTTAAATGAGACACTAAAAGCCCAGAGTTGCATAATGGTGCTTTGACGACCCCCATAGGCAGGTTCGCTGATCAGGCTCGGCCACGTCTGCTTCAAAGGTGAAGGTTTTGAAAGAAAAAATCAGCTTGACGGGTAGTGCTTTCCGGTACTAAAGTGCGATGCGCGTACCCAGCACAGTCGTCCGTGAGGGTTGTCATGAGACTCGCAGTTCTCTTCGAGTGTGACTGCCGTGCTGTTGGTCGGCTGTGAGTCAGCGATTCCAGACTTGCAACGGCCTGCTACACCAGTGGCCATCTCACCACATTCCTAAAGAAGGAGGGTTTTCTATGATTCGCCATTCTACCCACACTGCGTCGCTTTTCTCCGTCCTTTTGGCTGTGCTCATTGTCTCGCTCTCTCTGGCGGGGGGGGCTGCGGCGCAGGAGCCGTTTGAAAACACGAGGCTGGGGGTATTCACGCTCGTCAACAACACCACGGGCATCAACAACACCGCCATCGGGTTCTTCGCGCTCTCTGAGAACACCGAGGGCAACTCCAACACCGCCAGCGGGGCCAATGCGCTCCGTAGCAACACCACGGGCAGCCAAAACACCGCCAGCGGGGTCGCGGCGCTCCGTATCAACACCACGGGCAGCTCCAACACCGCCAGCGGGTCCCAGGCGCTCTTGAGCAACACCACGGGCATCGACAACACCGCCAGCGGGTCCCAGGCGCTCTTGATCAACACCACGGGCATCTCCAACACCGCCAGCGGACAAGCGGCGCTCTTGAGCAACACCACGGGCGTCACCAACACCGCCAGCGGAGACAGCGCGCTCCGTAACAACACCGAGGGCAACTCCAACACCGCCGACGGAGCCGGTGCGCTCTTTTTCAACACCACGGGCGACGCCAACACCGCCAGCGGAGCCGGTGCGCTTCAGAGCAACACCACGGGCGGTTTCAACACCGCCAGCGGAGTTCAGGCGCTCGTGAGCAACACCACGGGCAGCAATAACACCGCCATCGGGTCCTTTGCCGATGTGGCTGCTGGGGATCTGACCAACGCGACGGCGATCGGCAACGAAGCCCTCGTCGATGCCAGCAATAAGATCCGCCTAGGAAACGATGCGGTCACGGTGATCGAAGGGCAGGTGGCGTTGACAGCCGTTTCGGACAAGACCAAGAAGGAGAACTTCCAGCCCGTGGATGGCGAGGCCGTGCTCGGAAAGATCCGCGGCTTGGCGCTGTCCAGCTGGAACTTCATTGGCCACGACCCTACACAGTTTCGCCACTATGGTCCCATGGCGCAAGACTTCTTTGCGGCCTTCGGCCACGACGGCGTCGGCCAGATCGGCTCGGAGACGACGATCAACGCTGGCGACATGGCGGGGATTCTGATGAGCGCCGTGCAGGCGCTGGAGCAGCGCACGACGGAGCTCAAACAGAAGGAGGCACAGGTTGCTGTGCTGGAGCAGCGCATGGCGGAGCTCAAACAGAAGGAGGCACAGGTTGCTGTGCTGGAAGCGAAAGTCGAAATCCTCCAAGCGACGCACGCCTACTTTGTTGAGACGGTGGCGGCGCGGCTGGCGGCGCTGGAGTTACGACAGAACCCCTCTATCCAGATCACAGCCGAGAACAGCCGCGGCAGCACGAGGGTCGATGTGATGCCGTAGTTGCACAAAGGGGCTTTGACGACACCCATATGCAGGGAAAGGCTGCGTGACCTCTGAGCTCGACTTTATCCATTTCTCGGAATTTGCGGCACAATTGATCGGCAATGACATCCCGTGTTCTCTTCACCCGAAAGGCTGGCCATGCTCTCCTTGCCGATCGCCTTTAGCAGTGCCATTGGGGTCTTTGCCCCGGTCTTTTCGCGTCCCGTGTGGCCGCATGTGAAAGTCCTCCTGACCGGCGCCGTCCTTGCTCCGGGGCAGCGCACGGTGACGGCCATTCTCCGCATCATGGGCCTCAGCGCCGCACCCAATTTTCAGACGTATCATCGTGTCTTGAATCGCGCCGTCTGGTCGCCTCTGTACGCCAGTCGACTGCTGCTCAGGCTCTTAGTGGCTGTGTTCGTCCCTCGCGGTATCGTGCTCTTTGGCCTTGATGACACCATTGAACGCCGACGTGGCAAACAGATTACCGCCAAAGGTATCTACCGGGATCCCGTGCGGTCCTCGCATGCGCATATGGTGAAAGCCAGTGGCTTGCGCTGGCTCGGGTGTATGCTGCTGACCCCCATCGCCTGGGCCAAGCGGGTCTGGGCCTTGCCCTTTCTGACGGTGTTGTGTCCCTCTGAGCGTTTCTATGAGCAGCGCGGCCGTCGTCATCAAACCTTGCTGGAACGCGCCTGGCAGAGCATCCGGCTCGTGCGGCGCTGGCTGCCGGATCGCGAGATCGTCTTTGTGTCGGATAGCAGTTTTGCGGCCCTGGAATTGCTGGATCGAGTGGCGCAGCTCTCCCGGGTGAGTATCATCACGCGCTTGCGTCTCGATGCCGCCCTCTATGATCCCCCGCCGCCACGTGCACCGGGACAGCGCGGTCGTCCCAGACGGAAAGGGAAACGCCGGCCGACCCTGGAGGCGGTACTGGCTGACGAAAAGACGCAGTGGAGTAAACTGACCGTTGATGATTGGTATGGCGAAGGCCCACGTGAGGTCGACGTTGCCACGGATACCGCGGTCTGGTATCACGCGGGCAAGCCGCCTGTCGCCATCCGTTGGGTATTGATTCGAGACCCGCAAGCGCGCTTCAAACCACAAGCCTTGTTGTCGACCAATCTGGAGCATACCTGTGAGCAGATGCTGACCTGGTTTGTGCGTCGCTGGACGATGGAAGTCACGTGGGAAGAAGCGCGGGCCCATCTGGGGATGGAAACGCAACGCCAGTGGCATGATCGGGCCATTGCCCGGACCACCCCAGCGCTGGTGAGCCTCTACTCGATCATTACGCTGACCGCCCATCTGCTGACCGAAAAGGGGACGACATGGGTACGCAGTGCAGCGTGGTATGACAAAACGTGTCCCACATTTGCGGATGCGATGGCCTGGGTACGGCAGCAGTTGTGGGAGCATAGCCATTTTTCCATGTCCCAACAGGAGACCGATCTGATGAAAATCCCACGCGCATTGTTGGAGCGCCTCACGGAAGCGCTCTGCTATGCTGCGTAATTGGATAAAGTCGAGCTGAGAAAGGCAGGTGATGCTTATGAGCTGTAGGGAAGTGGATCCGAACTGATGCTTGTGAAGCAAGTAGCGCCTAGTCCCCTGGACAGTCCGCGGGCTCGGTTGGGCAAAAAAGGGGCAGGGAAGTCCCATGCATTACGGTTCTAGGGGGCTTGCTGAACCTCGTAACAAGAGATGAGGAGACTGCGCATGATGAAAAGATTTGTATTTATGCTACTGATAGAGCTGGCCTTCGTGGCAGTTGGCACCGCGGTCGCTCACGCTCAAGCTGTGGTTATCAAGGATACGCTCTGCAGCGTGTTAGCCGGTGATTGTGACACGGTCGAAGAGAGTACCGAGAACACCGTTGTTCTGACGAGCCAGCAAGCAGGCCACTGCGTGGTAAGCTGCAAATTCGACTTACCGGTGGGAGCACCGCTGCCGCCGGGCAATGAATCGGCAAAATGTGACTTCGAAAACACCGGCATACGATGCCTCACCCTATGTGGGGAGACGGAGAACTGGCAATCAGTCACCACACCGAGTGGTCAGGTCTCGCTCGTCTGTCACGTTATTCAGAATTGACACCCTAAACCGTCCCTGCCTATGGGGGTCGCGAAAGGGTAGTGATAAACAGGTAATGCTCTGCCCCAGTTTTGTCGTATACACAACATTGATATTGAACGTGTTACAAAGCAGCCCTCGCCAGCCAGCATTACCTTGTG
>JBMDXC010000118.1:0-16845 GCA_048594805.1 Candidatus Entotheonellaceae bacterium
GCCGGCCCCGTTCCATCCCGGACAGCCGTGACCAGCACGGAAAAGCGTCAGCCGCGGCCTCCACCGCCACGTGCGCTTCGGCCGGTCCGCCATCGGGCACCTGCGCGATCACGTCTTGGGTCGCCGGATTCACCACGTCAAAAGTCTTTCCATGCTACGCGCCCACCCAGCGCCCATTGATATAGAGTTGCCAGGTCTTCTCCACGGGCTTCTCCTTTCATTGCGGTCTCCCAGGGCACGCGTGCCAGCACCTGCACACACCGCGATGAGAGGAGTCCCACAGTCAGCGCGTGATCCCGTCTCCCAGCAGTGGAACGACGCGCTGTCTCACTACTCTCATAGTCCACGCACCACTATCATAGTCATGCACCGTGTGGCAGTGCAGTCCTGGCCCTCCGGCATGCCGCGGTACACCCAACCGATTACCGCCGGGGTTCCGCTGGCTCCGAGACCTGCTTGAGGGTTTCGCCCATCCGCATCTCGTTGCCGCTGCTCACTGCCAGGTCACCCAGTGACACCATCCCGACGAGCCGCTTCTCGCGGCTGAGAATCAGCAAGCGGCGAATCTGGTACCGCTCCATCATCTGGACGGCGTCCTCGATGGTTTGATCCTCGAAACAGTAGGCAATATCCGGGGTCATGGCCTCGCGAACCGTCGTCGTGGTTGGATCGCACCCCTCCGCTACCGCCCGGACAGTGATATCCCGGTCTGTGAGCATCCCGACCAGCTGGTCGCCATCACAGACCGGCAGGGGACCGATATTCAGGCGGCGCATTTTCGCGGCGGCCTGTTGGAGGGTCGCCTCGGGGGAGATCACTTCCACGCCAGGGGTCATGACGTCTTTGAGTGTCATCGCGCTTTTCCTTTGCTCATTCCCATTTTCCGTTATACATGCGCCTCACGGGCTGCGCCCGGGCAGGTCCCTACCTCGTCCTCCCGCAAGTTTCATACCACCTGGAGCGCACAGGGCTCTCCAGGGGCGCGCCGCAGCTACGACCCCATGCCTACCGATGGCACAGACCGGCACGGTGGGGGGGCTGCTGGGGCTTATGGGCAGAGACCTCGCCAGGTGCAGGCAGCACTCTCAAGTTGAGAGAGGGGTGTCCATTTGAGAGGGGAGCGCAAGGGTCTGAAGCGTGCCGAGAAGCATGTACATCGCGCGGATCCGCCTAGCAGGATGCCTCAGGGCCGTGGGCGTTCCGTCCACAGAGATACCTATGCGGTCGTGTGGCAGTGGAGATGTTGGGTTTCGTATGGACTCGCCTCTGGGAAGGATAAGCTTGCCGCCTCTCTCATACTCATGCTGGAAAGCCGGGTGGCCAAGAGAGAGCTGCGCCATGACTATTCATCATAGCCTACTGGATAACTGTGCACTGCTCCTGGCGAGAGACGAGGAGGCGCTCGCCGTCTTGTAATGGCACACCGCGAGACCCTCCCAATACCTGGTGCACACTGCCACAAGAGGCAGGACGTCGGTCGTTCACCACACGCGCAGAGGCGGATACTTGCTCAGGTAGTTGACGCCATGAGCCAATGTATCTGTCTGGTCATCGTGAGCCACAAGGGGAAAGAGGGCCACTTCATCGAGCCAGGTGGTGATCCACGGACCAGGAAGATGTTCCCAGGCTCGCCCGCCGAGCTGGCAGGCTTGGCCCGTTCCGTCTTGGCACCGGTGGCTGGGACCGCGTACACGCTGTAGCCGCGCAAGACCCGGCGTTGGTAGTTCTCAATGACGGTTTTCCCACTGGCACCGGGTTCTTGCTCGATGAGAATGTCTATGCCCCGGCCGTCCAGCTCCGCCGTTTGCTTGACAAGGTCCTCGACCCCTTTCGGGGAGAGGCGCACCCGGAGGACGTTGATGATCCAGTACTGGCCGTTCAGCTCGGCCATCAGGGTCCCCACGGTCCAGTCTGGATCCTGGCTCATGGCCTGCCGTTCATCCGTGCCCGCGAAGTCCCACACGCGCACCTTGCGGGCCGTGCGTGGATAGTCATCTACGATCTGAAACCAGTGGCGCTTGAACATGTGCCCCTCGGCCGTGGCATCCCAGTCTCCCTCTTCGATCTGCAAGCGCGTGATCGGGTCCAGGTGGGAGAGGGATTGCCGGTAGGCCGCCACGTCCAAGTAGGGGTTGTCACTCAAGCAGGCCGGGATGTAGAGACGCCCGCACTGCGGCCCTTCCACCAGGAAACGCTGCCGCACCCACTGGTGGCCGAGGTCACCAGGATTGCTCGCGGAGCGCATGCGCAGGGGCATGGGATGGCCCTTCAGACGGCGTAAGCGGGTGAACAGGTAAGTATATTGCGTCTGCGTGAATTGGGTCAATTCGTCAAACGCCACGAATTGAAATTCTGCCGACCGATAGCGGTATTTGTCGGCCTCGTGCTCCAGGTAGTCGAAGGTGAGCGGGGCTCCGGCCGGGAACTCCCAGGTGTGGTCCTTGGCATTCCAGTGGGCATCGGTGTCATCGAGCCAGTCATGGGCGCGGTCCATCAAGGCACCGGCCAAGGCCAGGTCCCCGTAGGTACGGCGCAGGATCAGGGCTGCGTACCCTGGTACGTGCACGTCCTGCAGGGCGCTCATAAGCCTGGCCACGGCACTGCTGGCCTGGCTGGCGCGTGTGCGTCCCAGGCCACCCCAATAAGGAGACCCCACCGATGGCAGACCAACCCCCGACGCAGCGCTATAGTGGCGCGGCCTATGCCAGCCAGGAGACGTGCTGGAAGTGCGGCACGGACCTGTACCGCCTGCTCTCGCCCGTGGATGGTGCCTGGCACTACTGGTGTCGGGCGTGCCAGATGCTGACCTTGACCCAACAGGACGCCCGGCAGGCACTGGACACTTTGCAGGAGCGCCATCCCGGTGCCATCGGCACGATCGTGTCCTGGCCTTTCCCCCTGGTGTTCACGCCCGCAACCGCCACGGACGACACTCCTCTGAGGACGTCCCATGCCACCCCCGCCGCTCAAACACTACCGCGTCCCGATCAAGCTGCATCAGCAGCGGGGCAAGACCAAGGCCTGCATTGCCTACGTACTCCCGCGCGAGGGCGCAACGTTCACCCGTGTGCCACAAGAGGGTGCCCGGCTCATTGAGATTCGGGCCACCACACTTGAGGCGGCCTACCGGGAGCTGTATCAACGCGTCAGACCCCTGGACCGGCGCCGTATCGCTGGGCAAACGCTATCTCACAGACTGTCAAGTTCCCTAGAAGGAGTCCCTATGGTCCAGATCGTCACTGTCCCTTCCACCGGCCTCGACTACGCGAACTTGCAGGCCTCCCACTACATGCCTCCTCCAGAGCCCCGCCACACCTACCGTGCAATGCTGGTCGGCCTGGGTATTGTCGTGGAGGATGCTGAAGGCCAGCCCGTCGCCGTCGAGTTCGGAGCTACGGAGGACCTGCGCACCGTCTATGCTCAGGTCCAAGGCGTCGGCTTTATCGGTGGCTGGCAATACCCCCACCGGGCCATGCCGTGGAGCTACCTGGTGGACAGCATTAATGCCGGCCGCCTCTATACTCGGCTCGAAGACCTGCCCAATCGCTGGCAACGCCTGCACTGTCCGCACTGCGGCGGCTCCCTGGTGTAAGGAGGGCCTGCCGATGATGACGGACCGTTGCCAGCAGGAGCTAGCCTTTCTCCAGCACCCCAGTGCCCACATCACAGCCCTGCTTGATCAGGCCGTGTCATGCTTGCAGGCGGCCACCGATGCCTTGCACCGGACGGATGCCAAGGAGCATATTGCCAACATGCTCGACATCTTCCGCCAGGACATTGATGACCACCGCCGGCACTGGCTCACCGCACCCCTAGCCGTTCTGCACCCGACCCTGAACTGGGCGGCCAAGCCGCTCACTCCCACTGTAAAGACCGGGACCCGTGTCTACTGGCGCGACACGACTGGCCAGTGGCGCGACGGTGTGCTCACCCTCCAGCTCGGCACCTTGGCAGGAGTCAAAACACTGGACGGCCGGATGCTCTCCGTACCCCTACCCGTGCCCCACGAACCAGGTCCCTAGCAAGCCCGAGGCTGGGGAGACTCTCCATCTCCATCTCACCCCCGAAAGGCACGTCCACACCTACGGAGTACCCGGAGAGCACCTGTGTCATGCCCTTCACTTGAACAGTGTTTCGGTTCCAAGTGACGTGTCATTTTTGAAGTTTTATTCAACCGAAGGAGGTACAACCCATGCACGATCAGTGCTTTCTCTTTATCGGGGAGAAGCGCTCCAAGACTGTCATTAATTACGGCTGGACCTGGGACCATGCCCGTCTGGCAGGCTACAGGCTGACCGAAGTGCTAGAGGACTGTGGACTCTCGCGCCTTGGTCCCCCTTATGGCCACTACTATGAAGTGGTAAAGCAGCTCCTGGAAAATTTGAGGCAGAAAAGTTTGCTTCTAAGGCTCAGCAATGACGGAGTAATCCCTTTGCTGGGTCGGCTGAGCTGCCTCGAATTTCTCGGGTTCTGCTGTAAATGTGTTTAGTGATGACGGGGAAAAGAACATCCTCATGCTGACTCGCCTGGAGGATGCTGCCCGTACCCAGGGCTGGACCATCATTGCCTTGGGCAAGAAGGTGTCAGCCCTGCTGACCCACTATGACATTCCCCACAGGCGTATGATACATCCTGCAGCCCGGGGTACCATTCGCAAGCGCGAGCGCTCTCTGGCGCATGTGCAGCAGGTTCTGGCGGTGCCCGCACCAGGAGGCACATGGCCTGGTGAACACATAGAGTGCTGTCGAATAGGGAACGCACCTCAGCACAGTGAGCAAGCTGCGGTCAGGGTTCGGCGGACGCCAGAGAGCGCTCGCGGCGGGCGGTCGTGTAGACCTCGCGTGCCGCATCGAGATTCATCAGGAAAATCCCTAGACCGACAATAAGATCGGGCCAAGGCGAGACGGTCGCTGCGGTAACGAGACCAGCCGCGATGATCGCGATATTGGCCAGGGTGTCGTTGCGGGCCGAGAGAAACGCTGCACGCGTCAGGCTGGCGCTGTATGCACAGAAGCGCGCGAGGAGGCAGGCACAGAACAGGTTGACGGCAAGCGCCCCGCACCCGGCAAGGGACAAGGGCACGGGGGCAGGGGGCACGGGGACGGCGAATTTCTCCCAGGCGGTCCAGAGTGTGGCCAGGCCAGGGGCCAGCAGGATCGCGGCGAGGGCCATGCCGACCAGCGAGCGGCGGTGCACGCTCAATCCGAGCGCGACGAGAATGAGGCCGTTGACAGCCGCATCTTCGAGGAAGTCCATCGAGTCCGCGAACAGAGACACAGATTTGATCGCAAGCGCCACCGCGAATTCAATCCCAAAATACCCCAAGTTCAGCAGCGCCACGAGCCGCACGGCCCGGCGCAGTGCAGCCCCACCGGTGCTCGCGTGTGGAACGGGATTGTCCATACCTCTTTCCTTGGCGGCGCCCAGCGTATTTCCTCAGGCCTTGCCATGCAGCATTGCCTGTGCTGCATGGTGACCACGCTCACGATGCAGTACAGGCCTCTATAGCGTCTCTATCCCCTTCAGAAGTCCGTACACCGCCCCGACAGCCGCCCCACCAAGGAGTATGACAATCGGGTGAAGTTTCGTCCACAGCGCCAACGCCAAGGCGACCCCGGCAATCCCGACATGCACCTTACTTGCGAAGGCATTCCGGGCGAGATGCAGCGCAGTGACGACAAGCAATCCCACTACCGCAGGGGCAGCTCCCCGGCCAAAGTGTTGCAACCACGGATGCTGCATGAATCGCCCCAACTGTTGTGCCGCAGCGGCTGCCAACGCCCACGGCATAAGGAAAATGCCCAGTGTCGCCGCGCCGGCCCCGGCGAGTCCTGCGGCCCGATAGCCCAGAAACGTGGTCGTAATGAGCACTGGGCCTGGGGTTACATAGCCGAAGGCCACCGCCATGGCAAAATCCTGGGCGCTGACCCACCCTGTCTCGCCCACGGCAATACGCTCAATGAGTGGCAAGGCAGCCTGCCCACCGCCAAAGGCGAGCAGGCTGATAAGCACGCACCGTATGAACAGATCGAGGATCATGGCGTGTCCCCCCGTGCCACGTGTTTACGGAGCGGCATGGCGTAGAGACAGACTCCCAGCAGTCCGGCAGCCACGACAATCACCGCCGCGCTGACGCCAAGGACGGCACCGGCCACGACCGAGGCGAGCGCAAGCCCCAGAGTGATGCGATCGGGAATATTGGCCTTGCCGAGCCGGTAGGTAGTCGCCAGCAAGAGTCCAACAACGGACGCCGTCAGACCGTTCACGGAGGTGCGCATCACAGGCAAGGAGGTCACCGAGACATAGGCCGCCGCCAGCACCAGCATCATCAGGGCCGCAGGGAACACGAACGCCGCCGTGGCCACTGCCGAGCCGGACCAGCCGCTGAGCTTATAGCCGAGATACGCGACCACCTGCGGGCCGGTGGAGCCCGGAAGCAGCTTGGTGTAGGTGAGGGCTTCCGTCACGTCCGCGGCGGTGAGCCACTGGCGTTTGGTAACCAGCTCGCGCTCGATGAGAGCGAGGGAGGCCCCGAGACCACCGAAGGCCACGACCCCGATGCGGAGGAAGACCCATCCGAGTGTCCGTCGTGATCTAGCCCGTGCGGCACCATGCCCCAGCGATTCCTCTCGCTGCTCCATACGGCACCTCCCCTCAGCCCTGCAGTAGGCTCCCGCCAACGGGAGCGATCAGGACGCGCGCTTCATCTCTGCGTCGTGCGCTGCCCGTCTCACTACGGCACGGTGCGTTCGTGGACATGACAGAGATCCTTCAGCATCGGCTCTGAGAATGCAACAACTGTTGCATTCCACCAGGACAATAGCACGGCGAGTATTCTTGTGCAACAATTGTTGCATCTCTCAACTATGCAGGTTGAGGGAAGTATCACAGTATACGTGTACCGCTTTGCACCTAGGTTGCAGGCAACAATGGAGGAAGCGTGGAGCAGACCTGGCTGGTGTTCATCCCGCAGTTGCCCCCGTCGCCGTCCAGCCTACGCGTATTGGTGTGGCGGCGGATGCGGGCCGCAGGCGCAGCGGCGCTGCAGCAAGGGATCTGGGTGTTGCCGCAGACCCCAGAGCACGAGCAATTTCTCCGCGACGTCGTGCTGGAGGCGCAGCAGCAGGGCGGCAGTGGGATACTTCTGGCCGCCACGCCGCTCGATGCCGACCGCGCGTCTGAGATCGTCGAACGCTTCCGGGCGGACCGTGACCAGGAGTACCAGGAATTGGGGGTGCGATGTCGAGACTTCCTCGCGGAGATTGCGAAGGAAACCGCCGCCCACAACTTGACGTTTGCGGCGCTGGAAGAGAATGAGCACGACTTGCAGAAGCTGCATACCTGGCTGGAGAAGATCCGCGCGCGCGACTTCTTCAGCGCCCACAAAGCCCGCGCCGCTGCTGAAGCGATGGCGGCGTGCGAGAGTGCCCTGCATAGCTTTGCGGAGGCGATCTATGCCCGTGAAGGGTTGCAGGGGTACCCGGAGGACGAGCGAGGAAACTAGCCCATCGGCACAACGCGTCACTCATCTGCAGTCCTCACCTTGTGCACGAAACGGTAGTGTCAAGGTCAAGTCCTCCCGAAAAACCATATCTGATCTGGAGTTTTTGCACTTTCCAGGCCCCTAATCTCTTCACGATTCACACCGCACTACCACCAGCTTCTCCCATCGTGTCGTATAACGTTGTGAACATCGTACACACCGCATCCTCCAGAGCAGTTGCAACCCCACCGCCGCATAGCGTACGGTCCCATTGCCCCACTGGGTATTGATGGCATCGATAGCAGCCATGAGGCGCCGGGGGCGCTCAAGGCGAAGAGTGTTGTCATGGAGAGATCCTCCATGCAGTCCGTCAGACCCGATGAATGATATAGGTGAACACACCCCAGACCTCGAATGCGGTCGTCTCGGTAATAGGTAGCGGTGGATACTGCCGGTTCTCTGGCATGAGCAAGAGCTTGCCGTGGCGCTTGGAGAGCCGCTTGACCGTGAGTTCTCCGTTGACCACTGCAATTACCACACTGCCATCGCTTGGGGTGAGGGCGTGATCCACGATCAGGACATCACCCGAGTGGATCCCGGCCTCCCGCATCGACTCGCCGGCGACGCGGACGAAGAACGTCGCCGCAGGATGCTTGATGAGGTGCTGATTGAGATCGAGGGCACTGTCCAGATAGTCATCGGCAGGGGAGGGATATCCTGCCGACACAGGGACGAGAAACAACAAACAGGCATAAGAGGTCGAGAGATTGGTACAGCAACCACGTCCACCTGCATGGGCATCGTTTGCTCCCTCTCCAGGGCAGTGTGCGACTCCTGATCAGGGGTGATCATATCGCACGACAGATATGAGATTGTTAAGATAGGAGGAAGATATAGTGTACGAATGAGCAGTATTTAAGGGTTTTTCTACACAGCTCTCTGGAATGTTGCGCAAAGGAAGCCTGTGACAATAAAAAGTGAAACAGACATGAGCACCTGCCAGCGTCCGACTTCTCTACCGCATTGGTTCACGACACAGCCAGCGCAGGAATTCGGAAGATATAAGTCTATATTGTGCTATGAGGCGAATTTATATCTTTACACCAGGTGTAAAGGTAGCCATTGCCAAATTCGCCTATCGACCATATACTACACTAGACCGCGCTAATGTAGGGGCCACGGGGGTGGTCTGATTCCCTGACACTGCAACCCTATCCAGGAAGCATGAGTACGCATCTCCTGTAGACTGATTTGGGAAGGTCATGGAGGCGCAGTTCAGGGATGAGAAGCTCGATCAGTTGGAAATCGATCCTCGATACGATGGCGGGTTTTCGCAGGCTATTGTCACCGCCTTTCGTAAACGTATGCAGATAATTCGCGCTACCCCCGATGAGCGCGTCTTCTATCAACTGAAATCGCTCCACTTTGAGAAGTTAAAAGGCAATCGCAGCCATCAATATTCGATGCGCCTCAATGACCAGTGGCGTCTAATCATTGAGTTTGTAGGTAAAGCCCCACAGAAGACGGTTGTAATCGTGAGCATTGAAGATTATCACTAGGAGGAGACCATGAGCGAAAGCATACCTGCCGAAGTCTTCCCTCCGGGCGAATTTCTTAAAGAAGAACTCGAAGCGCGTGGGTGGACACAAGCTGACCTAGCGGAGATTCTCGGGCGACCCCCGCGGCTGGTGAGTGAAATCATCGGTGGCAAGCGGGCGATCTCCCCAGAAACCGCAAAAGGGCTGGGCCATGCGTTCGGCACGGGTGCACAGTTCTGGATGAATCTGGAAAGCGCGTATCAGCTGGCGCATGTGCAGGATCAGGATGATGTGGTCGCCCGGAGGGCACGCCTGTACTCCAAAGCGCCTGTGAAGGAAATGGTCAAACGACATTGGATTGAGCCGTCGACCTCCGTCGACGTGCTGGAAAAACAGATCGTAGATTTCTTCGAACTGAAAAGCCTTGATGAGAAGATTCAGTTCTGTGCGCATGCCGCAAGGAAATCCACGTCGTCTATAGAAGGTGTCACGCCAACGCAGTGTGCCTGGTTGTTTCGTGTCAAGAAACTCGCACATGCTGTCCAGGCAAGGCCCTTCACGCCGCAGCGCCTTGACGAGGGGCTCGAACGGTTACGGTTATTGCTCCACAGTCCAGAAGAGGCACGACACGTCCCACGGATTCTTGCGGAGTCAGGAATCCGTTTTGTCGTGCTGGAGCCACTCCCCCAGACGCGTATTGATGGTGGCTGTCTGTGGCTTGATGGCACTTCACCCGTCGTGGCGCTCTCCTTTCGCTACGATCGTATTGACTGGTTCTGGTTTACCTTGTTCCATGCACTGAAGCACATCAAAAATGGCGACGGGCTCGAAGGGAAAGCTCTATTGGATATCGATCTCGTGGGAGAGCATGCCAAGCCAACCAGTGAAAAGCCAGAGTCAGAGCAGCAAGCTGATCGTTTCGCGACACATTTTCTCGTTCCAGAAGGACAACTAGAAGATTTCGTGGCCCGGGTACGGCCACTGTATTCCAAACAAAAAATCATGGGGTTTGCCACTCGTCTCCACATCCACCCGGGGATTGTCGTTGGACAACTGCAGCGTCGAGGAGAGATCACATACGCGCATAGTCGCGATATGCTTGTGAAGGTGAGAGAGTATGTGACCTCGTCGGCTTTAACAGAAGGATGGGGACATTTTCCCCCAGTCAACCTGTAGCATGAGCGTGATGTTGTATGACTCGAACCCATATGCAGATGATGCAAGAGATTGCGGACAAGTACATTGAGGCTGGACAGCCGTGATCTCTCATGAAAGAGGCAATAGCGACTACGGTGTTTAAGATAGTCTAGAAGATATCCGACTACCCTGTTGGCAAGGCTCGTTTATGGGATTGTCAGATGGCCCCCCTTTGGAACCCACATAAGGACTGGACTAGAGCCGACATGGATAGAGGCGTTGGCGCAAGTTGTGGCTCACTGAAACGCTTGGTGTGAAATCGTATGAACTTACCAGTCCACCAAGTCCATAAAGGCCAGCCGCGGCCGGCCGAGTTGCTCATTCAACCAAATGCAGAAGTTATGGCAGGCGATCTTCGCGGCCAAGCGCGCCTGCAACCCGCTGAGGGCATGGGACCGTTCTCGATCCAGGCGGAAAGTATGATGGAGCTTGTCATTGACCGTCTCCACAATCTGGCGGACGCTGGCGAGCCAGCGCCGCAGCGGCTTGGGCCACGGCGTCTTACTGTGCCGCTTGGGCGGGCAGATGACCTGGGCCCCGTAGGTCGTCCACCACGCCCTATGGTTGGCCTGGCCCTCAAAGCCCTTGTCGACGACATAGGGACTCCTCGCGGGCGCCCCGACACTGGCCAAGCCCGGAGGCGGCTGGCGGCGCAGGGCAAAAAATGTCTCCGCCAGCGGTTGATCCTTGGTGCTGGCCGCCCCAACGCCCAAGCCGGTGATCACCCCAAAAGGGTGCACCGCCAGCAGCAGATGGACCCCTTCATACCAGCCCAGGCGGTTGCTCCAGCCGATATCCGCCAGGCCGGGCAGCCAGCCTGCGCCCCGACGCTGGGCCTCACGCGTCGGCACCCGGGTGGTGTCGTGGGGTTCAGGGGCGCAGCGCGGGGCCGCAAAGAGGTGGAGTTGACACACAAAAAACGCCCCCAGGGCCGGCTGGTGCGTCAGCACCTGCCGATTGTACTGCTCCCGCGTCGGTAGCTGCGGAAAGGCCGCCCGGAGATGGCGCTGCGCATAGCGGTAAAAGCCGCGCTCACTGCCAAAGCTTTGCCACTGCCCGAACAGGGCCAAGGTGACCACCTCACTCCGGGCGTGGGCGCGTTTGCCTCGCCCACGGAATACGATCGCAACACCTGGGACCTCACCGCGTGTCGACGCACGGCGCAACGGTTTCGTGCCAACGCGTGGGGTGGTTTCCAGCTGTTTTGGCCGATGTCCGAGCAGGAAGTCCAGACTACGCCTGGGCCAGAGCTCATCGAGGCGATCATGGCAGTGTTCGCCGAGGTGACCCCGGTGATGAATCTGTGCATGTATGCGCCCTGCCTTCCAGAGCCCCAGCGTGTGTGGGACACCAGACCGTTTCCGGACGAGCTGTCGGTACCATAACGCATGCCCAGGGACGTCGCATTGCCTCCACAGGGCCCCTCGATCCTTGTCGAAGTGTTGGCGGATCAGCATTGTCAACGTTTTTCCCCTCTGGAGTAGGCACCGCTGATCAGACTGTGCGACTCGTGGTCGACGGTATTTCCTGAGCTGCGGTGGCCTCAAATTGGCATCCCAACCGCCAAACCGCCAAAGACGTCGGCATATTTCGGAAAACCACCAAAAAGACCCGGCCAGCAAAAGTTTCCCCAAACAGCCGGCTGCTTTGGCGTCTTTGACATCGGTCTAGCTCATAACCTGTGGCACCACAGAGGCAGATTGCTCTATAGGTGGCTGTGTAGGGACGGACTGTGGGTAGGAATGGAAGCAGACAGACAGAGAGCCCTCCAGCGGAAAGCGCGGGAAGAGCGGGAAGCGAACGGTCCAATCTGTTTTTGGGAAGGTGTTCTCTCAGGCTACACTTATCCTGAGGTGACTCGTCTATGTACCTCTGCGATCGTGCTCATAGAGAATCATCATGCTGGGGATACTTGGGTGTGCAATATGGAGCGTGGTAACGTTTCGTCAGGAACTCGATCGGGTATATACTTCCTGCCAGAACAGTACAGTTTCGATTTCCTCAGCATGAAGATGTATGGAGCACCGTACTTGGGTACCCACAATCCTCATGACGATCCCCCGGATGTGCGAGACGGTCTCACCTCCCGTGAACGCATTATCCTGCCGTGTCTCGATGCCTTACAGAAGGAACGGGGTGGTCGACCCGTGCCAACGGGTATGCTTTACGGGAGTGTGGTCGAGCATGTGGATATGAGTGTTGAGGAAATGCAGCGTATCCTGGTGCGGCTGATCGGATATCCTCTCCGCCCTTAGGAACCGCTGCCACTGGAGCCTTCCCAAAGGCACAGGGGGTGCACGATGCACACGATGATGATCCGTGAGATCGTTTTTGCTTGTCTATGCCTCAGTGCTCTGTGTGCCGTCGCGCACGCAGCGGAGCAGCCCATCACACGCACTGTGGAGCATTTTACGTTAGGGATGCCCCAGGATCAGGCATTTGCCGTACTGCTCTCGGGCATCAAGCAACACCATTTCACGCTGATTGATACGGCACAGACACCCTCGTCCGAGCTGATGGAGCGCTTAGAGCACACCTCCATGGACGCTGTCGGGCACCTCTGGCTCGCGCCGCAGAGTGCAGACGTCCTCTATACGCTCAATGCCTTCCTCTTTGATGCGCAGGAGTTCAAAGACCCTATCGTCAATATCGCCTTATCGGCACAGGTCGCACAGTCCCTTGCCTGGAGCAGCCCGACGGTACAGTCCATGTCGCTGGTCTTGTATAACGCCCACGTCTTCGGCATCTTTATCGTGCCGCATGTCCCCTACGAGACCATGAAACAAGACCTCTTCACGAAGTATGGTCCGTCGCAGGCGTCGATCTATCATAAAAGCTATGGCTTTGCGTTCGTCCAAGGCGACCAGTGGAGCGACGCGCACACGATCCTGACGCTGACAGTCGATAATGCGCTGTTCTATGCGGACCGCGCTTTCTATGCGCGCCTGCAAGCGGAAGCGGCACGTATGCTGCAGGAGGTTCCCTAAACCAAGCCACACACCGTTGGCACACTGGTATCACGGTAAGCCCACAATATCAGTGTGTCCATGACGTCGCGTGTATGCATCTCGTATAGACCGATTGAGCAACACACCAGGCGACACCCCAGGGAGAGGCTTGACTGCTCCCACTCTGCGACAAGCAGCCTCCCTGACGATCCCTGCTGCGTCCCCACGACGGGGAAAGACTGGTGAGAAACTGCACACGACTTCGACTCCTGGTTAGGAAGACGGTGGTATACGGTTGGAATGGAGCCTTATAGCCAATTTTGGTATATTTTCCCATGTAGCATTGCCCTGCTTATCCTGGGTTCTCACTGCTTGTATCCATAGATACCCTGAGATTCGTTCCCTGCAAGAGGCACCCTCGCTATGCCTGCTGAGCATAAAAGTCAACTCATTATTGCCGTCCTTGGGTTCGCTGGTGTCGTTGTCACCACCGTCTCGTCCAATTGGGACAAATGGTTCCCACGATCTGTGCCACCGCCAGTCGTCACGTCACCCCCAGTCGTTACCGCCCGCCCACCAGCCATCACCCCACCGACAGAGACCCCCACGCCACCAGATACCACTACGCCATCTGCCAGCCCTACCCCACGTGTTATCCCTATCCCGCGCGTGACGCCATTCCCCCCACACACCTCAAGTCCTCGTGCTACCGCCATTCCCTTAGCCACCCCGACGCCGCCTGCCCCCGCATCGCCACCCGCCAGCCCAAGCCCCCGTGTCACTGCCATCCCAGCGGACACCCCAACGTCGCCAGCCACGACGACGCCTCCAGCTCGGACACCTCCCTCAGATCACACAACCGCCGCCGCCCCCATCACGCGTATAACCTCTCCTCGCCATGGAGCCACCGTGGGTCAGAAGATCGCCGTGGAAGGTGTGCTGGCGGGACTGCGCCCGGAGCAGTACGTGTTCGTGTGCGTCAAGTCGCAGGCGTTTGGTCGACTGATTTATCCGCAGGGGCAAGTCCTCCCGGATGGCACAGGGCAATGGACGGTCGAGAGTATTTATGCTACACCTGGCTACAAGTATGAGACCTTCTTGGCAGTCACGACCACCGCCGAAGCAGCGGCGAGGCTGCGCGATCAGCACGCGAGAAAATATGGCATGCGCGAGCTGCCCCCAGGCACCGTGCGTCTCGGTACGGCTGTCGTCGTCACACGCGAGTAGCCGCTGTCATCGCGATACTGCCGGAGCAGATATGGTACAATGCGGTATTATAAACGGTCGTACCTTTACGTCCTACGTCGAGGTATGCTTTCTCTCTTCTGGAGCCTCTTGCGATGGATTCTGTTGCACTCATTTCCGATCTGCACGGTAATCTCCCTGCCCTCGAAGCGGTCCTCCGTGATATCAAACGGCGCCATATCTCGCGTATCTTCTGTTTAGGCGACTTGGTCGGCAAAGGTCCCCATGCCGAGAAAGTGGTCGATATTTGCCAGGACGTATGTGAAGTCACGATCAAGGGTAACTGGGATGACTTTATGGTCCACGACACCGAGAAGCCCGCGATGCGCTGGCATCAACAACGCCTCGGTCCTGCGCGACTCGCGTATCTGCGCCAGCTCCCGCAGACGATAGACTTTTGGATGAGTGGTAGACGGGTGCGGTTATTTCATGCGTCCCAGGAAAGTGTATACTATCGGGTGCGGATAGACGATCCACGAGAAAAACTGCTGGCAATGTTTACCAATACAGAGTTTACCGGCAACACGTTCGAGCCCGATGTCGTAGGCTATGGTGATCTCCATCGCGCCTTTGTGATCCATTTTCATCAGCAGATGCTGTTCAATGTGGGCAGTGTCGGGAATCCCCTCGATATGACGCAGGCGTCCTATGCGATCCTCGAAGGGACATATAATAGTCAGCAGGCAGACACCTTCGCTGTCCACTTGATCCGTGTGCCCTACGACATTGAACGTGCTATTCAACAAGCCGCAGCGGAAGACATGCCCGAGTTGGACGCCTATGCCAGGGAATTACGCACGGCGCAGTATCGAGGGACAGTGGCTGGGAAGCAGTTTTCCTGATGCCTCGCCTCCTCATCTATTCCTCTTTCTAATAGACGGTCCCTTCTACGATCATACCGCTCATGCTTCTGAGAATCATCCCTGTTCACGGACGGGACCTGGGGGATGGTGTATGATGTAGCCCGACTGCCCAGCACACTATGGGAGAGAGCCCAGCCATATGCAGCCCCCATTGACCCCTGCAGCCCAAATCCTCTGGAATGCTATCCCCTCGCACTTTCAAGAGCGCATATTACATAACGTCTGGTGTCCCTACTGTGGCGATATGACCACCATGACGGATTTTACCGGGGAAGTCCACGGGAAGAGTTTGGTCTTGCGGGGGACATGCGTGACCTGTCGAGGGAAGGTCGCACGCGTATTGGAAGGAGCCTCTGAGAATGCAGCTCTGAAGCCAGGTGACCGGGTGATATGGTGGAAACGAATTCCAGGGGGTGACTACGTGTATCCTGTCCAAGCAACTGTGCTCGCGGTAACGACAAAGCGAGTCAAGATTGAGGCGAATGACGATGGGCAAATTGTGATGCGGTATGTTGCACGAGAGAACCTCCAGCCTCGGGGATGACCATACGACTGTGATGTTATGAAGAAGATGAGGCGAAACTATGCAAGCGGGTGCTGTACTCCGCGTCGCCCGACCCACGGATCATTTAGCAGCCATTGCCGAGATGTATGCCACAGGGCTGGACTTCACTGTCCTCGCCCAGTTTGAAGACCATGACGGCTTCGATGGCGTCATCCTTGGACATCCCCAGCAGCCCTACCATCTGGAGTTCACGACACAACGGGGACACCACGTCGGCAGAGCCCCCACGCAAGATCATCTGTTGGTCTTCTACCTGCCCGACCAGGATGAGTGGGAAGCCAGTTGTGCCAGGATGCTTGCAGCCGGGTTCCAACGTGTCCCGTCGTATAATCCCTATTGGGAAGCCCAGGGGCAGACGTTCGAGGACCTCGATGGGTATCGGGTGGTGCTCCAGAATACGGCGTGGACCATATAAGGAAAGCTACGGCAAAACATGGCACTGCAGCCGATTGCTTCCAGCCTATGCTTGATCACTGTGAGACGAGACCCGTGCAGGACCACGGCTGTCTCGACCGCCTCATTTTTCTCCTGGGATATAGGGAATCAAGCCCTTCTCATAGGCAATTTCTTGGACGGCGCGTGACATGCGACGGACGTCCACGACGAACCCATCGACCATAATCATCCATGCCAAGGGGTTGTCTTCCATCTTGCTGGGGCGGTACCATTGCGGGTCCATCTGCCCCATCTCTAAGGCATCACGGACGGCTTTGGCAGACCCTGTACTCTGACTGACGCCAAATCCCGCGCACAGTTCCGCAGCACGCATGGTGGGTTGTTGACTTTTATCAAAGAGAAAATTCGCGGAGCCGAGGGCGTAGACAATCCCACATGCCCAGGTTTTGAGGTGCCCTGTCGCGAGTGGCGAGGGACGTTTGCGGCATAAGGCTGCAGTGGCTTGTCGGGCTAATTGGGCATATTCCTCATCCAGATGCGCTCGACAAAAGGCATCGGTCAGCGCGACAATGGCGTCAAAGGTGGCTTGCATAGATTTGGGGACACGTTC
>JBMDXC010000119.1:0-16705 GCA_048594805.1 Candidatus Entotheonellaceae bacterium
GTGCTTCTGTCACAGGCCACAATGTGATCACTTTTGGAGTACCTATTTTTCTATACTTGCTTGCCGTTGGCAAGCCAAGGTAGAGTTGCATTGTTTGCCATGCAGGTACTGGCCAAGGTCCAGAGCCTTGTCAAAGGGGCAATCAAGATCATGCCCCTTTTACCTACCGCCAACGCTATCAGCAAAGCAGCGGGCGAGCCCCCTTGAGCTGTCCGCACGGTCAGCGGGAGATGGGCGTGTGGGCATCCGGCATCCGACCTATGGCCTCATCCATGATGAGCTCTAGGTTCTCAAAAGGGGGAAATATGCGTCGCAAGCGCCACGCGCCGCTCCCACCGAAAGCCTTGGCCGAACCGTTTGGCCCGCCTCCAGCGGTATAGCTCTATCGCTGCCTGGTCTGCGGTGAAGCGATGCTGGTCAATGAAGCAATCATTGATGTGGACGTCGTCCAGCCAGAGCCCTAGTCCGCCGGCAGGGCATTATGTGCACAGCCCCGTCATAGGCGCGATTATGAGGTGCTGACGGCCAACAGTGAAGCCATGATGCAGATCTACATGATTTATATATTACTAAAAGGCCTTGCATGAATTTTAAAACAGCTTCTAAGTATCAGTTTGTCGCGACCGTGGGCCTTGTCGTGTTGCTCCAGTGCCTCGTAAGACCGGACGTAGTACTGCACCCTCAATTTTGGGCAGAAGATGCAACTGAATGGTTTCTTGATGCTTACACCGGCAATGATATCTGGGACCTGCTGCATCCCTACAACGGCTACCTCCATATCACTCCGCGTTTTGTAGCCTTTGTTTTCGTAGGATTGCTTCCTCTCAAAGTAATCCCGCTCGCTTTTAACCTTGCAGCTCTGGTTTTCTCCGCCTTGTGCCTGAGCCTTTTTACACTTCCAGAATTCCGACGTTTCATTCCATCCGACTTTATTCGGTTGCTCACGGTGTGCTTTTTGGTTCTCGTCAACCCGTCAGGGGAGATATTGGGAACCATCACGAACGCGCAATGGTATGCCGGCTTGGGCGCCCTGCAAATGATATTCCTACGCTTCAGAAGTTATTTCATCGCCACCTTGGAGATTGTTTTCCTCTACGCCGCCGCACTTTCTACTCCGACCATGATTTTACTCTCCATGCTCGTACTTCCGTTACTCTTTGAGGCAGATGGCTACAGAAGGACAAAGGCCATCTGTCTGATAAGCGGCATCGTCATACATGGAGTGGCAACCCGCGCTATGGCAATAACGCAACCCCTGCCCCTCCCGCCATTCCTGGCAGCCATGCGCGTGGCCTCTCAAACCGGAGGGGCAATCCTATCGGTATCCTTGCTGGGATATCCTGCCGCTCTCTGGTTGTTCAATGCGCTACCACAGCGCTTGTCGTTGTGTGTGGGTATCCCGGTCATTGGTCTCGCCTGCTGGCTGATTCTTAAAGAGGAGCCTCGCACACGACCCCTTACCATAGGTATTCTCTTGGTTCTTGGCACTTATATATTCGGAATCTCTACTCTCCGATATGACCTGTTCTCCCGAGGAAACACCACAGTACTTCTTGCATCACCCCATCCTAGTTTTGACGAATATAACCATTCTCGCTTTCTCTTTATTCCATTTTGCCTCCTTACGTTGTTGGTCCTTCGAAGTTTGAACGTTCTGGATATGGAGCTTCAAAGAAAGTTCGGTATGGCTCTACCTGCGCTTCAACTGGTCTTCCTCGCATGTGGGGTTTTCAGAACTGCTCCGTTCCCCGCACCCCTGTATCTTAACTGGGATCAGTACGCCACCAAGATCGAGCGTGGATGGTACGGCTCGGCACCAATTCAACCCACGGCGTTTGGTTGGAACCTAAGGATTCCTCAGGTTCCTCAGGGTGAGAAAATAGCTGTTGAGAGCCGCAGCCTGCTCGATCTGCTGACAGATCAATCGGACGCGCAGAACAACAGACGGGTGATAAGAGTAGGAGCGCGCAATGTCGAGGCCTTTTTTCAGCACCCGACCAGTTCAGTGTCGGTGAAAACTGTGGTGCCCCACCGATACCTCCGTATCATATACGGGCTTGATCCACGATCTCGACAACGTTCAGACGGGGTAATCTTTCGCTTAAAGATCGATTCCGCTCAAGATCCCGCAGGAGTACGTTTCTCTTCGGATTCAGATAGCGCGAAACCGGTTACGGAGGGCTGGTTCTGCTCGCTCATCGTTTTACAAGCATTTGAAGGTGCGGAGGCTCGGCTAACCTTTGAAACATTACCAGGACAAACATCTGCCTATGACTGGGCGCTCTGGCTCGACCCTAGCTTCACATCTGAGCAAGACGCGTGCGGCCGTTTTAGCTTCGAAACAGGCTAGAGGTCAAACCGTGCCATCACTTCCTTTACTCTGGTGGGGCGTTCGCGCGACTTTACCCTGTAAACCCCAGCCCAGAGAGAAATCACGCTGCAAAACCGAAAAGGCGGCTCCGCGGGTGTGCCCGGTTCCCACTTGATATGTCGGGACTTGTGTCAGTCCCCTACAGTCGGCTGAAGGCCCCAAGGATGTAAACAAGATCATGGCACGGTTTGTAGAGGTAATTGGCAGAGCAACTCAAGCACCCACGGCACTCGCCACTCCCTCGCTCTCACGGAGAGTGGCGGAGGGCTCAGTAGGCGGGGCTTTGTGCTTCTTGCGCTGCTCGCCAAACACCATCGCTCGCAATCGCTTGATACTGAACCAGGCCTCTTGCAAGGCAAACAGCAGCCCAACATACCACCGCCGCACCTGCGCCAGCACACGCCGATCCTGTAAGGAAAACGCCTGAAGATTTCGCGTGAACCATCTCTTGAACAGTCATCGGCAATGATCAACACCTTGGTAACCTGCAACTCTAGCCTATCAAGTTTCCGCAGGCATTCCTCCCGATGCCCAGCCTCATTGTACACAGGAACGACTAAGCTAACCTGTCTGCTCATTGTCCCTCTTAATACCCTGAGCAATGTGTCGGGCTCTCAGAGCCCGATCTCAGCTTGTGTATAAGCTTTTTGCGGCTACACAGTTTGTATAATAGCCTATGGTACCCTGGTGGTAAAGCATGATAGAGGAGCGCATCAATATGATGAGCCGACACCTTGCGCCGCCGCTGAATGCACCAGCGCTTGCGGATTGTTGCGGGGGTTTTTATGAGCGCCACGCCATACGCTTTCAACAGAGGGGTAAACTGTCGGCGCCGTAGCGAGTTTGCGGCCATCACCGCCATACCCGTTAGGAACCACGGCAAATACTTCCACCAGAGCTTGGCTGGCATGTTCTTGTGGTACACATAGATGGCGTTTTTATGAGCGTGATAACGCGTGAAATTTGGGATGCGTGAGCTCGTGGCATGGACACGGTGACACACCAGCGCTCGTGGCTCATACGCAGCCTTCCAGCCAGCCAGTTGGCCACGAAAACCAAGATCAATATCCTCATAGTAGGCGAAGAAATCCTGGTCAAACAGGCCGATTTCACACAACATCCTGGTACGAAACAGCGTTGCCCCACCAGTTCCTGCAAAAACGAGCCGTTGATCGTCCGAATCAAATTGTCCCGTATCAATTTCATCGCGTCCGCGCGGAAACGGCAGGCCCCAGATTGAGTAAAAATCGCCGGTTGAATCAATTTTCCGTTCCGCACCAACTTGCAGAATTTTACTGGTGACAGAACCAAGATGCTGATCCTGATCAGCGGTTTCAACCAGAAATTGCAGCCAATTTTTATCGGCCACAGCATCATTATTCAATAAGGCGACGTATGCGGCGCCGCTTGCGATGGCATCCTGTATACCGGGGTTCGTACCACCGGTAAAGCCGTAGTTTTTATCACGCATGATGAGTTTGACTGATGGGTACTGGTTTTGCACCAGCTCACGTGAGCCATCGGTGGAACCGTTGTCGACCACGGTGATACTAAAATTGCGTGCGCTTTGGACTACTAAGGAGTTCAAACAATCAGCCAGAAAATCAAGGCCATTCCAGTTGGGCACTACCACTACCGTCTTAACTCCGGTCGCAACCACACGCCGTCCTTCCACTCGTTAACCCACTCGCTCGACTACATTGTGCCCAGCTTTTGTGTGCATATACAGCCAGATCATCCGGCAAGGGTGAAGACAGAGGCTTGGCTGAGGATAACCTCAAACTTCTAGCGCCAGGCTTAGCTGCTCCCCGTCAGTCCTGCCGTCCACTGGCTTGTCCCTTCGAAACAGCGCCGTGCTGTCGCGAGCGCCATGGCAGCGTGGGACTGTTGAGGCAGCCCTGCTGGCAACGAACCCGGCAGCGCATCAGGGTAGCGCGTCGGAATATCAAACTGGTCCAGGGTCAGCAGATCTGGTTCCAAGCCGGCGACAGCTCCCTGCGCTGCGGCGGGAAGTTGCTGTAACAGATCAGCAATGAGATGTGTACGAGGCAATAAGGCGCCTCCAGCAGCCATACAAGCTTTTAAGCATTTTTCAACGCACTGTTGCGCATGGAAGCAGGTCTGGTTGAAGATCTCAGCGTCCAGAGCGAGTTCAGCCATACGCAGGTCCTGCTCGGCAAATGTCAACCAGCGCTGCGCGTCTTGATGAGGGTGCATCGGCAGTACCTTCCCCTTGCCCAGCATTTCAACCTGCACAAACGGCCTGTGGGCCAGAGCCTGAATTTCCTCCGGTGTGTAGACCAAGAATTGCGTCCCCACTTGCGGTCTGACTAGCCGGGCCAGGCGTAAACCCCGCTCGATGGATGGGGCCTCGCTCTCCTCGATGACCATCACATCAAGATCACTCCACTCATGCGTCTGACCAGTGGCCGTCGAGCCAAATACGATCACCTGTTGCACCGTAGGCTGTGCGGCTAGCAGGGAGCGCATACGTTCTAGCTCGCCCTTCAGAAGCAACACCCGCTGGGCAATACCCTCTACTGACATGGGTCACAACCCTTTCTCCAACTACACTGGACGCTGCTACAATGCTCCTTCATCACCAATACCTGCACATTGAGGGCGCCTACATAGCGCTGCCCCACATTGAGTAAGATAGCACACTCTTGTACCAAGCTGGCAAGTCAATTACCAACACTTTCGCCATGCCTATGAGTGGAGACCACAGTAGAGCTGTGCAACACGTTACTGCAGACGCATGGCCAAACACATACCGCCACATCCAAAGAGGCCGTTCGCCGCCCAGGCGGACACGGCTGGCGGTAAGCGCCCATTGTAGCCTAAGGCAAGGAGAATGTTATGCAGGAGCATATAGATAAAGCCACAGAAGAGCGTCAGGCTGAGGGCCATTGTGAGGCCACCATTGCGGTTCATATGCAGGGCCAGCGGCATACCGAAACCTACCATAATGATGCACAGCACAGCATACGCCAGCTTGCCATGGAATTCGACCAGGTAGAGGGGATCCGCCACGCCCTCCTGACGCAGGGCGTGGGCGTATGCCAGGGTCTCACGCAGGCTCATCTCTTCAGGCTCCTTGCGCAGCGCACTGATCTCCTCAGGACGCTCGGGAAACGCCACACGGTATTCGGTAAATGTTTCTGGGAGACCGGCGAACATGCCGACCGCGTTAAACGTGCGTCGCAAGCCCTGCACCAGGATCCAGCCCTGTCCATCATGGCGCGCCTCTGCTGCGTCGTAGCGCTCCCGTATGACGCCTTGCGCATCCAGGGTGTAGATCGTGACACTGAGCAGGCGCTGCTCGAGCGGCACACTCGTCTGGGCGCTCCAGATCCGCTGGGCACTGCGGTACCAGACCTGGCCCTTCTTAAACAACCCCAAACGCGGATCAGTCTTGACGCGTTGAATACGCGTCCGCCAGATGAGATTCGATTCTTGATTGGTGTAAGGTAACAGATACTCCTGGCCCAGGAGTAACAGGAGACACACGACACCGCCAATAAGAAAGAGAGGGCGCGTCAGACGCAGAGGGGAGATACCGTGCGCTCGTATGGCGATGGTCTCATGGTGTTTATTGAGGGTGCTGAAGGTCACCACTGAAGCTAGTAAGCAGGCTGCCGGCATCATTTGATACACCATCCAGGGCAGCTTGAGGGCCAAATAGCGTACGGCATCAATCCACAGGACCTGCCGCCCAATAAAGGTGTCGATGCGGTCAAAGAGTTCGACCACCAGCAACAGCCCCGCACAGGCAGCCAGGCCACCGCAAAAATATCCAAGAAAGTGTCGACAAATATAACGACTGAGGAGCCGCACAGCGTAGGTACTCCCTCACTCTTGGCTTTTGAATTGCAGCTTATACAGCTGGCTGTAGTATCCATCCTTGGCCAGCAACTCAGCGTGTGGGCCGCTCTCGACGATGGTCCCTTCGTGCAGCACGACAATTTTGCTAGCGTGGCGTACAGTCGACAGCCGGTGCGCAATGACAAATGTGGTGCGATCTTTCATGAGATTGGCGAGGGCATACTGGACCACCTGCTCCGAAGCACTGTCGAGGGCGGAGGTGGCCTCATCCAGGATGAGAATAGGGGCATTACGCAACAACGCACGGGCAATGGCGATGCGCTGCTTTTCTCCACCAGAGAGCCGCACGCCCCGTTCACCAATCACCGTGTCGTAGCCCTGGGCCAGGTGCATCACGAAATCGTGGGCATCGGCGGCCCGGGCCGCGGCCTCGACTTGCGCATCACTGGCGTGCAGATTCCCATAGCGAATGTTTTGCCACAAGGTATCGTCGAAGAGCACCACATCTTGTGACACGATGCCAATGTGCGCCCGCAGCGACGCCAGGGAAACACTGCAGATATCCACCCCATCGATGGTGATGCAGCCGCTGGTTGGCGTATAAAAACGGGGTACCAGATGGACCAGAGAGGTTTTCCCGGCACCACTCGCTCCGACCAGTGCCACCACCTCGCCGGCTGCAACGGTGAGATTGATATCGCGCAAGACCAGTGGACCATCGGGACGATAGCGCAACGCCACATCTGTAAAAATCAGGCGATGGCGCATGGGTGGCAATACCGGCTTGGATGCGTCATCGACCCATTCGTCGGGCGTATCCAGGACCGCGAAGGTCCGCTCCGCCGCCGCCAGCGCACTCTGGATGGTATTGTTGACCCGGCTGAGCTTGCGCATGGGTTCATAGAGCATGAAAATGGCCGTCAAAAAGGAAAAGAACGTGCCCGGTGTAGTCCCCCCGGCAATGACCTGCTGGCCTCCGTACCAGACCACGACTGCCACACCCACAGCACCCAGACATTCCATCAAGGGTGAGCCAATTTCATCGGCCTGTACAGCCCGCATGACGACCTCATAATATGTGGCATTGCGACGCTGAAAACGCTCGCGCTCATAGGCTTCACGGCCAAAGCCTTTGACGATCGTGAGGCTACTAACGACCTCAGCCAGGAGTGTACTCAACATTTCGAGGTGCTCCTGCGCGCGTCGGTTGAGCGCTCGCAGCTGCCGTGCCAGTTGCATAATGAGGAGACTTGCCAGCGGTAAGATGAGGATAGCATACGTCGCGAGGAGCCAATCGCGATAGAAGGCGACGGCGATGAGCCCGAGCATCGTGAGCCCCTGCCGCAAGAGATCGTTGACGGCACTCGTCACGGCACGTTCGATCAGGGCAATGTCATTGATCATACGGGACATCCACGTCCCCGTGTGATGCTCATGCAGATACGTGAGGGGCATGCCCTGCACATGCGCAAACAGCTGGTCGCGCATGTCACGAGTGATGCTCTGGCCGATGGAGCGCATCAGATAAGAGTGGCCATAGGACAGCAGGCCGCGCACCGCATAGAGGAGCACGATCACCATGGGAAAGAGTAACAGTTTGGTGGTATCACGGTCCACAAAGATCTTGTCGAGTACTGGCTTGACCAGCAGGGCCACGAGGGCAGTGGTCCCTGAGAGCAGAGCGCCATACAGGATGGACCAGAGGAGCCGAGTGCGATACGGGCGGACGTACCCGAAGAGGCGGCGATAGGTTTCCATGTGGGCTGCCTCACTCCTCTGCGACGGTGTCGGCAGAGGGCCCGCAGGGCCCGTTCCCCGCGACTGCGTCGGCGGAGGGGCCGCAGTTTAACGCGCCCCCGTTCCCCGCGTCTGCGACGGCGGAGGGGGCGCAGCTTAACGCGCCCCCTTCCTCCGGCGGTTGCTGGCCGCCATGCTGGAGTTCCCAGAGCTTGGCGTATTTGGCAAAGACGTAAAAAGCCCCGATCGAGGCAATCATCAAGCCACGCGCGCCTTCTCGCCATCCCCCTTTGAGGAAAAACATGCGACAGAAGCGCGCCACCGGATGCAGCACAAGCGTGCCCAGGCCTACACGCGCTGCCCCACGCTCATACAGATCCCGCGCCATGATCGTGGTATAGGTATTGAGCTTGCTGAAGTGATGGGCCATGTCCTTATAGCTCCGGTGGCCGATTTCAACATCGAGATGGTCTACACGACCTTCGACTCGAATGCCCTCATGGAGGGCATCGCCACACCACCGGCCACGTTGGCGATCAAACAACCGGATTTTGTATTCTGGCCACCATCCGCAATGGTTGACCCAGTCCCCCAGATAGTACGTATGGCGCTTCAAAGTATAGCCAGCCACGTCTGGCGTCCGTGTGGCGAGGATAGCTTGAATCGTCGCGGCCGCCCCAGGTCGCAGCCACTCATCGGCATCGAGACAGAGAACCCATTGGTGTGAAGCATGCTGCAAGGCCAGGTTTTTCTGGGCCACGTAGCCGAGAAACACCTGGGAAATGACCCGACATCCGGCCTGTCTGGCAATGGCGACCGTGCGGTCCGTGCTCTGACTATCGACGACGACAATTTCATCAGCAAATGCCACGGAGGCCAGGCATCTGGGCAGATTCTCTTCTTCATTATAGGTGATGATACACACGCTTAACGGGGTAGGATTCACCTGACGTCCCCCATTACCAATGGCACAGCGCGCTAAGAAGATTCCTATGTGATCGCATGCATGGTCACAGCGCCCTGAGATGTCGTCAGGGGAGTACGAAGGATACGACGCTCCAGGGCACCACAGAGAATGTGCCCTATGGTGATATGCACCTCCTGGATGCGCGGCGTGCTGGGTGAGGGGACCACCAGCGCCATATGCACCATCTGCTTGAGTCTCCCACCGTCTTTGCCGAGCAACCCCAGCGTATGCAACCCACACCGGTGTGCTTCCTCGACCGCACGCACCACATTCGGTGAATTGCCACTCGTACTGATGACCAGGAGGACGTCTCCCGGACGGCCTAGGCCGGCGACCTGACGGGCGAAGATAGTCTCAAAGCCATAGTCATTGCCAGCCGCTGTTAGTAACGATGTGTCTGTGGTCAGCGCGATGGCTGGGAGCGGGACGCGCTCTGTCTCCAAGCGTACCATACATTCTGTGGCCAAATGTTGTGCATCTGCGGCACTGCCCCCATTGCCACACATTAACAGTTTCCCGCCCTGTTGCATACTCTCCCAGATGCACTCAATCATCGCCTGAATAATAGCCCCCTGCGTCTCGGCTACGTGCATCTTCAGGGCAGCGCTCTCACGCAATTCCTGGGTGATGTCGTCCATAGTTGTCCTAATCCCTACACCTCACCTCGCAAAGGTGGGAGAAGCAATCGTCAATTTTCCCCTCAGGGGCAATTGGTGTGCCCGCCTGCCGCGTACAGCGCCTCGATCCTTTCCTTCAAGCGTTGGCTGGCCTGGCCATCCAGCTGAGAGAAGTAATAGTCCCGCTCTCGATCGGCGGCCGACCGCATCGCACCGCTCGGGTGCAGCGCCTGCTCAATACCTCGGCGTAGCTGGTCGGGTGACTGCACATGCACAAAGGCATCCTTCAGGAACTCCCCGTTGTCCTCAGTCAAGAGCGGCGTGCCATCGCTGTGCTTCAAGCGCGCGCACGGTAGGTCGTAAATGACACCGCACTTGCCCAGGGCCAGAAAATCGAAGACGGTACTCGAGGCCTCGCTGACCAGCGTATCAGCGACAGCCATGTAGGGAGTGATGTTGTATTCGGTAGCTGGCAGGAGGACACTGTGCGGGTAGTGTCTGGCCCTGCGCTCGAAGATGCGATGCTGCGCGTGGGGCGCGTATCGTCCCATCCAGCTATAGTGATGCAGCTTCACGATCAGATTGTAGTCCCTTGTCGCCTCGAAGATCGCGTCCTTGACTTCGTAGAGGCAGGTGGGTTTATAGGTTGGAGCGAAAAGGACAGTGGGCTTTTGCGGATCCAGGCCCCACCGCCGAAGGAGCACAGCCTTATCGTCATAGCGGCCCTGAAAAACGTAGTCCAGCTTGGGTAGACCGACGAGGTATACCTCGCTTCGCTTCAGGAGCCCTGATGCCCGAAGCCGGTCGACCCGATACTGGCCCTCCACGAAGATTTGATAGCGGTCCTCTGGACGCCGGGCCAGGTTGCGATAGAGAATGTTCTTGATACCAGTGCCGTGATTCAGAAAGCACAGCAGAGCGTTGCCGTACTCCTCGGCGTTCCGAATCGTGTCCCCCACGATGATGATATCGAAGCCCCGCTTCTCCCCCGTGAAGCGAAACCCTTGCCGTTCCCACTCCGCGATCAGCGGGGGCCGATAGCGCACATTGATGCAAAAGCGGCGGAGCCGCTCTTCATCGAGCGAGAAATATACGTCGTACCGATCGTCTTGCCGGAACAGCTCGATCACCGGATCGAAGGCGGCCTTGTGGTACACAAAGCCCATCTTGAAGAGGAGTCTGATTTTGCTCATCCACACCTCACACTGCGCTTCACATGTACCACTGCCGGTGCGCCAGCGCATATTCATAGGCCTCTGGCGTATCGATATCGATCCAGTGACTGCCTTCCGGCAAGAGCACCCCCCCAAATGCTCGGGCTGCGATCAGGTGGTGGATGCCCTCACTGATGCTCTCCTGCCCCTGGTGGATGGCGCACTCCATAGCCTCGAAAAAGCGTTCATCCAGCCGGAATACCCCACAATCAATAGCGTTGAAGTCCACCAGCTCCTTGCCAATGCTGGTGATGTGCGCTCCCTCCAGCATCACCTTGGTGGCATCGGGCAGGTCGAAGACGTCGTCGACCCGTGGATCGACGAGTAAGAGATTTTGATCGCTCCGAGCGGCTATGAGGTGTGCCAAGGCCGGCGGGGATACCAGATGGTCCGACATGGACAGTAAGAAGCTCCCCACGCCAGTAATGCCCCGCACAAGATGGACGGAGAGGCCGTTTCCCCTGTGCCAATCTCGGTTCTCGACAAACGTGACGCGTGGTCCGAGGCCGGCGGTGGCGACGTACTCGACGATCTGTTTGGCACCGAACCCCACTACAATGACGAACTCGGTAATACCGACGGTGGTGAAATTGCTCATGATCTGGGACAGGATAGTCCCCTGGCCGAATGGCAGTAGTGTCTTCGGCACCTGGTTGGTGTGGGGCCAAAGGCGGCTCCCAGTTCCAGCAGCGATGATGACAGCTTTCATCTATGCATCAGTCCTGAGTTCCAGCAATGGGACAACGGGCGTTCCCAGTCAAGGGGACACACTGCACTTTGCGTCTCTATGCCAAACCTTGTCCGCTGGCGAGAGCATAGAGGAGACGCAGCGGCAGGTCAATCATCGTACAGAAATTGTGTGATGCGTTCACGTGCCTCTGACACCCGCAACTCTAGGGAAACTCATGCCCCTCCCCATATCTTGCTGGCTGCTGCCAGGACGTGTGCCACCGTCACCTGCTGCATGCACTGGTGATGACCACGTGGGCAGCGCGTGGAGCCCTTTGTGCTACACGGGCGGCAGGCGATTGCAGCGCTCACGACCTGGGCAGAGGCCTTGAAAGGGTAAAACCCAAATTCTTGTACGGTAGGTCCAAAAATGGCGACCACTGGCACCCGCAGGGCTGCAGCCATATGCATTAGGCCAGAGTCGTTACTCAGCAGCAGGCGGCACTGCTGCAACAGCGCCGCGGTGTGCATCAAGGAGAGTGTGCCAGTGCTGTTCAGTACTGGCACACTGAGCTGCTGGCACAACTTCTGGGCTAGTTGACGGTCCTCTGCGCTGCCCAACACGACCACGGCCGCCTGCTGCGTCTGCGCCAAGGTTTGGGCGACTGCAGCAAAGCGCTCGACAGGCCATCGCTTGGTAGACCAGCGGGCCCCAGGCGCGACCGCTACGAGCGGCTGCATCCGACTCTCAGGGAGTTCCTGTTGCAGATAGACCTGCATCGCTTCCTGACTCTCAGCCGTGAGGTGCAGCTCCAGAGGTGGCAGAGGCGCCGTCATCCCCAAACACCGCAGCGGAGCCATATAGAGATCTGGCACTGGTGTCATAGCCTGCAGCGTGTTCCAGCCCAGATGGACCAGGAGAGCCCGACGTATTGTACGCTTCGTATAGGCCAGCTTGCGTTCCGCCAGGAGTCCGTGGTACAGGAGACGGCTGCGCAGCGTCCGATGGAGATCTACCACAATATCATAGCGTGTCTGACGTAAGCGACGCAGCATCTCCCTGAGACCCTGCTGCGGTTCCAAGAGCAACAAGCGGTCCACACATGGATTGGTGCGCAAGATGTCTTGATACGCCGCTTTGGTGAGAAAATCGAGCTGGGCTGCCGGGCAGTACTCGCGTAAAACCCGCAGTACGGGTGTCGTGAGCAAGATGTCGCCAAGTGAACTCAGGCGTATCACGAGGATACGTTCTATGTCCTGGAAGTCCACCACATTGTTATGCTGGTGCATCGGCCAGTATCCGATGATAGGCCTGTAATGTGCTGCTGGCCATGTGTTCCACGGTGAAATATTCTTCGACGCGCTTGTGCCCAGCCATGCCAAACATTTTGCCTCGCTCGGGATGACGCAGGACATAGAGCAGTGCCTGCGCGAGCGCTGCCGGGTCACGGGGAGAGACCAAAAGCCCTGTAACACCGTCCTGCACCACTTCTGCAGTCCCGCCAGCACGCGTTGCCACCACGGGTTTGCCGAGTGCCATGGCCTCCAACACACTATTTGGCGTGCCTTCATGGGTGGATGAAAAAACAAAGATCTCAAATCCCCGTATGAGGGCAGGTACGTCACGACGAAACCCGGTAAAATGGACCCGTTCGGCAATGCCCAGGCGTGCTGCCTGGGTTTCCAGCTCCTGGCGCAGCGCACCATCGCCAACAATCGCGATGCCTACGTGCGGCTCGGCCTGGAGCACCTGTCCGGCCGCCTCGAGCAGATAGCGGTGCCCCTTCAGGCCAGTAAGATGCCCTACAGTACCCACAACCCGTGTGCCAGTGGGAAAGAGGGGTGCTATCTCCTGCGTCTCGTTGAAACGACGCACATCGATACTGCTGTAGATCGTCTGCACGCAGTGCGCCGGGATGCCACTGGCAATCAACACCTGACGCACAGCTTCGGATACGGCCACGTAATGCACCTTGGGAAGGGTATATTTCCAGCGGCTCAACACGTTGCGGATTGGGGCAAAATCCGTGCGTCGTGACACCACCTTGTGCACTGTAGGAGCCCATACGCAGGCGAGCAGGCCAATGGCGTGTGCGTGCGGCGCGTGCATATGGAGAATCTCTACCCGGTGTCGCCGTAGGTACTGCCCAAGCTTCCAGGCTGCCACGAGGTCCAGTTCATGGTGCATGCGTAGGGCCTGCACTGGTACTTGAGCCTCCTGGGCGCGCTGGTACAGGGCACTATGCGGTTGGCACACAATCACACTGTTGTAGCCCCACGTGTGCAGCAACTGGCTGAGGTGCAACACTTGTTGTTCCCCACCACGCCAGGGCACTTGTGAATCGAGGTGCACAATATTCACGATCGTTGAATGTCCTTCAACACGGCCTGAGAAGCGATACCTCGCAGACACGCTATGGTCCGCTCTGGCGGTTGGCAGCACACATTGCGTTCACAGGGCCAGCAGTCAACAGGGGAGTACAGTAGCCTGACCGGACCGGGCCCTAACGGCCTGGTTTTGGCTGGATTCCCTGCGCCCCACACGATGTACACAGGTGAGCCACAGAGCGCCGCGACGTGTGCCAGCCCCGAATCGTTGCTCACGGTAAACAGGGCCTGTCGCAAAACCTGCCAGTACGCCGCCACCGGACCTCTAGCTGTGAAGTCCGTCAACTGGCGTGCAGGATCCTGACAGAGTTGTTGGGCAAGAGCAATTTCGGCTGTCCCTCCTACCACGAGGCCGGATACACCCGTAGTGTGCGCAATATCCTTGGCCAGCGCCGCAAATCGTGCAACTGGCCAGCGGCGCGACGCCGCCATGCTGCCCGGAGCTAGGACCCAGTACGGGTATGATGGCGGCTCGACCAAGGCCTCCACTGGCCAGGCCCGCCTCGCATCAAATTGGTCGCAAACACCGGAAGTGTCCGACGTGGTCCCGCAGTGTGCCGGCTCGTCCCAGAAGCGTTGCACCATGCCGTGCGGACGTGCGGCAGCCGGAAGGACATGCACGTAGGCCTCAGCCCGGTGCTGCTTGCTGTACGTCTCCCATGCGAGTCGGTCATGGAGGAGAAAGCCGCGTCCATCAGCAGCATAGCCACGGCGCCATCGCACGCCAGCTCGGGCGAACAGCCAGGCCGAAGAAAATGAATTCGGTAAGCACATACCCAGATCCCAGGGTCCTTGGGCACGCAAAGCTCGTGCCCCTGCTTCCAGAGCCCGTACCCGGTCCCACGCAGAGGCACCTTTGGGCTGGGGGAGCACATAGACCTCATCTACCAGGTGGCGAAACTGCACCGACGCCACCCAGGGCTGACACACGGACGTAATGTGTGCGGTAGGATAGCCAGTGCGCAGATAGTGAAAGTACGCATAGGCGAGTATCTGATCACCGATCCAGTTCGGGGCTCGTACGACAATTTTCTGTGGTGCCAGTGTGTGGTTCATAGAATAGACCGATAGATGGCCAAGGTTTGACTGGCGCATCGTTGCCACGTGAACATTGTAGCATGGTTACGTGCCTGTGCGAGCAGGGAAGGGGGTGTCTCCAGGGCACGATCGATACCATCAGCAATGGCTTCTACATCGTAGGGGTTCACGCATACCGCCAAACCGCCACTCACCTCGGGAGCAGCGCCTGTGGTACTGGTCAGCACTGGGATCCCACTTGCCATTGCCTCCAGAATGGGCATCCCAAAGCCCTCGTAAAGCGTAGGGAAAACGCAGCAGCCAGCGCCAGCATAGAGGCCCGGCAAGTCTTCATCCGGCACGTAACCCAGCAGCCGTATGTGCTTGCCAAGCTTGCATTGGCGTATGGCCTCGATGGTGTCCTCGCTGCGATACGACATCGTGCCGACGAGCACCAGGGGGCGCTCCGTGCGGGCCCGCGACTGCGCATACGCCTGTACGAGTCTCGCCGTATTCTTCCGCCCGGAGATAGCGCCGACAAACAGCAGATACCCAGGTGACAGTTGATAATGTTGCAGTACCTTATGCATGGCTTCAGGTCTAGACTGCGTCAAGTGCTGGTCAACACCCAGATAGATGACATGCACTCTCTCTTCAGGCACGTCAAGCTGCTGGGTGATGTCTTGTTTCGTGGTAAGACTTACCGTGATAATGGCATCAGCACCTGCGGCGGCAGTCCTGTAGAGCTGGCATCGTTTCTTCCGAAAGGCCTCTGAAGCGATCGAGTCATCTGCGTGCATGACCAGGAGATCATGCAGGGTAACCAGGCGCTTGACCCCTCTCCAGGCCGGCAGAGTGCAATCGAGCCCATGTATGAGGTCCACGTCCTTGCTGGGGGGCCACCATCTTTTGTAATAGGTCCGTCGCGTCAGGCCAGCAGGACGCCACCAATCCTTCCGGTGCTTCCAGCGTGAGAGTTTGTAGAACAGCGTCAGGTGATCCTGTACTTCCACCTGGCGCGCTAAAGCAGAGACCAGCTCAATAGTGTACCGGGATACCCCTGTCCGCATGTGGGTCACGACATTGCTTACATCTAAGCCGATGCGCATGGTAGATCTCTGCGACAGCCAGAATGGCCTTACTGGTTTGTTCCTGTTGGTCATACACTTGTAGGCAAGCGCTGCAGTTTGGCTACCCAGGGTGCGCACGCCTGCACGGCAGCAAAGACCGTTTCGACTGTCAGCGTGCGCAGGCAAGCCATGTTCAGGGGTGGCCCACAGAAATTTTTTTCACACGGCTGACAGGGAAGTCCAGCAAACACAGCGCGATGCTGTGGCTCAGGAGGAACCCAGTTGACGCTGAGTGTTGCCCCCATGATGGTCAAAGTCGGTATGCCCTGACTGACCGCAATGTGCAGAGGAGCAGAGTTACAGCCTATAAAGAGATCGGTCTGCGCCAGCAGGGCTGCTAGAGTATGGAGGCCCCAGGCCGGAATGAGTATGGGATGGGAGTGTGCAGCGGCAGCGATGGCTTGCACCTGCGCTTCCTCTCCTGGTCCCCACAGCAGCAGCACTCGTGCGCCAAGGCGCTTGCTCAGCATATCGACTAAGGCGCTAAAATGTGCTCCAGGCCACTGACGAGTCGGGACATGATGGGTGGGGTCGATACAGACGAGGAACTCCTTTGGGGTGATGGCATGGGCCTGCAAAAAGGTCGTGACGGTGTCCTGATCCTGCCGGGTATATGATAAGATCGGTGCGATGTCCGTTGCCTGGATACCGAGAGGCTGGAGCAGGCGCAGACGTGTCGTCACCACATATTCTGGCACGGGATGGTGCGGCGTGACCAGCATCGTGTAAAGGAGAGAGCGGGGAAAGTGGGCAAACGCCAGGCGATGCCT
>JBMDXC010000012.1:0-11355 GCA_048594805.1 Candidatus Entotheonellaceae bacterium
ACCTGCAAGTTCGCCGGCAGGTCGGGAAAGTTGCGGAACCAGGCCTGGACACCCACACCGCTCATGTAGTCGAGCCATGCGAAGGCTTGCTCCACATGCCGCGAACTCTTGGGGATCACCAGCCAGTTTGGCCAGTATCCCGCGACGACCTTGGTACCACCGGGACCGACCGGCAGTCGCGCTATGTTCCACGTAGAGGCGGATTGGGCGAAGATTTTCAAGCCCATGTTCCACGAGTATGTCAAAAACATCGCCTGGCGCTGATCGATGAAGGCGGGCTGCCGACCCTCGATCTCATAGCCCTCCCAGTTACCAGCACGTGTGACCCTGGCGAAATCCCCCTTGTATTCCTGGTTTAACCAATCGACCGCGTACTCCATCATAGCAATATTGGGCTCGGCATCGATCGTATACTTGCGACGCGCCGCATCATAGAGCTGTGAGCCATTCAACGCTGACCATATCGGCAGATCCTCCACCGTATGCCAGGGAATGAACCCGGCGATCTCCAGCGTGTCTCCCTTCCAGACGGTAAACTCCCTGGAGAGCCGGCGCAACTCGTCCCAGCTTTTGGGAAAGTCATCACGGCCGGCAGGGATGCCCTTGTGCTCAAACATATCCCGGTTGTACCAGATGCCGCACGAACCCGCGGTGACGGGCAGGCCATACGTCTTGCCCGCGAACCGGCAACTCGCCAGTACCGCCGGTGGCCAGTTCTCCGCCAGCGCATAGCGTGACTGCTGCATCAGGTCGTCGAGCGGCAGCAGGGCGCCACGGGCCGCCAGGGCAGCCGGGGAGGTCCAGAGAACGGTCGCATCGGGCGGGTTCCCGGCGGCAATGCGGGCCAGCAACACTTCGTGGAACGCCTGCTCGCCCGTGCCACACTGCGTTTCGGCGATCGCGATATTCGGGTGGTGCTGCTCGAAATCCCTGGCAATAGCGTCCAAGCCCGTGCAGAAGTCCCCCCCACCGCCAGGCGTCCAGAAGCTCACCGTGACCTTTTGATCCTTTCCCGCCGGGGTCGAGGTGGTACCACACGCGGCCAGGCAGGCTGTCCCTACCCCCCAGCCGAGCCAATGTAGAAACGCTCGCCGATCAAGCGCGTGCCAACATACGCCCTGATTCTTGAGGCTCATGATCTGCAGCCACCCATCAGACATGCAGCCGTTGTGTCAGTAAGGTTTGCGCAGAAAACCGTGTGTTGACCCTGCCTCACTCACGCAACAAACGGCCGCACCCGTATAATTTATCCTCAATGCCATTGTCGCGCAGGGCCATCCACCAGATGGCCGCATTGATAGCGATCACGGGCTTGCCCAACCAGCGCTCTGCTTCGTCAGCCAGCCTGACCATGCTCAGGTTTGTGCCCGCCTGCACCAGCGCATCGACATCATTGGCATTGACCTCTATGAGCGCCTGCCGCAGCTCCGCTTCCTGGACGTGGGCAATAGACACCGCCGTTGGACAGCGCAAGCCTTTGATCTTAACTACGTCAAAACCGATCTCATTGAAGAAGCGGACCACATTCGCATCGCCAACTGGCTGGTAGGGAGTCACCACCCCGAGGCGTTTGGCTCCAAACCGATGCAATGCCCGTTCACAGGCCTCCGCCCCTGTGGCCACGCCAAGCCCACCACTGAGTGCCTTGATCTGTTGCATGAATTGGCGATTACCTTCCACGCCTCCCCAGAAGGTTTCGGAGCTCATGCCCATGACTATGTAATCTGGTTCAGCCGTCATAACACGCTCAACCGCATAGCCTATTTCCTGCCGCACTTGCCCCAGCAGTGCCTCAAGCGCGGCATCATCACTGAGATTTTGATTGCGGATGTGAATGCGTGAGAAGTGCGCTGTCACCCCAGGGACACTCATGTGGTAAAAATCCGGTTCCACAATCGTGTTGGTGCTGGGGGCAAGGACCCCAAACTTGGCGCGCCACCCTAATGCATCGGTCATTCTGCCTCTCCTTCACCCACCCTGAACGCAACGCGCCGAGGTATCACCGCTGCTACCGCACCTGAGGTGGGGCGACGTTGAGCCCGGCCAGGGACTCTGTGCTGACACATGCGGAGCGAAAAACCTGGGCAGAGCATAGAGGCGCACGTTCCCAGGAGTCAAGCTTCAGCAAGCTTGCCGACATGGAATTCATCTTCCGGTCAATCTCGACTTCCGGCAGCGGCGGCAACGCTCTATGGCATCGAGGTAAAACGTTGCTTGGGCGTGCCAATGTGCTTGAGTTCAAGTATCATGAACTGTACTAGCCTTGCAACGCAAGCAACGGAGGAATATCTCATGGCGGCAGTGTTAGAGCCAAAGCCAGTGCCATCCCAGGCTGGATACTATCCAGAGAGCGACGGACAGCCCATGGCAGAAAATACCAAGCAATTCCAGTGGATTGTCACCATCAAAGAGAACCTGGATGCCCTGCTGCCCAATGCATTTGTGGCTGGCGATCTGTTCTGGTATCCTCTGGAAGGCAACAATCTCATCAGGCAGGCCCCGGATGTGCTGGTGGCGTTTGGGCGTCCGAAGGGTCACCGCGGCTTCTACAGACAGTGGGAAGAGGACAACATCGCCCCGCAGGTCGTTTTTGAAATTCTTTCTCCAGGTAACCGTGCGATGGAGATGCTGAAGAAAGAGCAGTTTTACGACCGGTACGGGGTGGAGGAATATTATGTGTATGACCCGGACGACAACGAACTGGTAGGCTGGCGGCGTGAGGCTGGGCAGTGGCAGCGGATTGACGAGGTGCACGGCTGGTTCAGCCCGTTGCTCGGCGTGCGCTTTGAACTCACGAACGAGACGCTGGTCATGTATCGCCCGGACAGTAGCCAGTTTGAAACGTTTGCTGAACTGATACATCGTGCGGAAGCCGAGCGCCAGGCGAAAGAAGCGGCACTAGCGCAGGCGGAGCAGGAGCGGCAAACCACCAACGCCCTGCGTGCCGAGCTGGAACGGCTGCAACGTCAGCGTGACACGGCCAGCGGTGCGCAGCCCTGATCTCTCGGTGTTGTGCAGGGAGGGCCCTGCAATAACATTTGCATGTCGTAGTATTACAGTTGTAGTTATCCTGACGGGTGCGGCTGTGCGAGCCCCACCCACACTTTGTCCCAAATACCCGTTTCCCGCCACCGACGGAGCTGCGCGTCAACCGTCTGCCAAGGGGGAAAACGGCGCCAGCTCCGCACTGCGTATTGATCCATGCCCACCGCCCCGTGGGCAGTTTGGCGACTTGCTTCCACGGTCCACCGCGTCCCCACCCCCGGCCCCAGGTCAGCCTTGGTGGTCTGCACAGGAGCAAAGGCGCTATAGGCCGTCATCTCGCTCGGCTTGGCGCTGCTGCGTCGCACCAGCAGCCAGCGCTTCCAGCTGGACTGGGGAGGAGCATGCAGTGCCAGCGGCAGCCAGTTGTACCAGCGTGGTCCTTTCCTACCACGTCCAGCAAATCGAGATCAGCGAACGGGTGCTGAAACAGTGCCGCCATCGTGAGCTCCTCCGTGGGTAGTAAGCATACGGAAGCGCAGAATACCATAACTACAACTGTAGTACCAGAGCGTGTCGGATCCGGCCCTTGTGAGAAAAAGAGCCTGTTCTCATTTCGTTATGCAATGCGGAAAAGCACTTGCCTGGCCTTTAGAAACATGCTAATAATGGCGCAGGACTGTTTTTGGTGATAGTCGGAAGAGGATCACGGTATGCAACTCCTGTATGCCAGCTTGAGGAGGACAAGCGTTTCCCTCACGCGACAGTCTGCCCCGTGTGCACGGTGTTGGCCTGAACGACACTATTTCTGGGGTAATGTAGGGAACGTGTATCCCAAGCGTCAGGGCTGTCAAAAGTGAGTGTGTAGATATATAAAGGTTAACCACACAAGATTATCAGATGATCCAGAGTTTCACATCGCCAAAAGCAACTATGAACCTACATAATATTCGAACTTAATGCTTGTTGATTTCGTGCCCTACCTAAAAGGTGTAGTGCCTCATGTGGCGTCCTTGGCGTCATGTCAAGTGCTTGTCTAGAGTTGCTCCCGTAAGATGATGGCAATGATGGAGGTCTTCTGCCCTATGGATAAGGCATATCTAACAGCTAATCTGCATTGTCGATATGTCGCACAGGCCTCTGTGGCCTAGCTTTGGACGCCTGGGTCTCTTAAGATCGTTACTGTATGATTCAGACAAGCGCAACGTAAAACAGCGCATAACCATTGTACAGATCCTGGTATCAACAATGACTACAAAAATGCTCCTGAAGACAAAGGGTGAATGTCGGTATGGAATTTCATTCTATTGAAGCCCTGCAGGAGGCGATGCATGCCCACGATTATATCTGCGATCGCGCCCTGGCAACTATCGTCTTTCTGGCGATAAAATTGGAAAAGCCTATTCTTCTGGAAGGGGAAGCGGGGGTAGGCAAGACGGAGGTGGCCAAAGTCTTGGCTGCCATGCTAAGAGCAAAGCTGATTCGTTTGCAGTGCTACGAAGGCTTGGACGTCAATACGGCGCTCTACGAGTGGAATTTCCCACGGCAGATGCTCCACATCAAGATTGCTGAAGCTGCGGCCAATGCCACTGCTGAGCAAATTGAACACGAACTCTTTAGTACTGACTACTTGATCAAACGGCCATTACTCGAAGCGATCCAGAGTGGCATGACACAACCCACGGTGCTGCTCATCGATGAGGTGGATCGTTCGGACGAGGAGTTTGAGGCTTTTTTGCTTGAAGTGTTATCGGACTTTCAAATTAGTATTCCTGAAATAGGCACCCTGAAGGCCGAACGTCCCCCCCTCGTTATACTGACCTCCAATCGCACCCGCGAGATTCACGATGCCTTAAAGCGTCGCTGCCTCTTCCACTGGATCGACTACCCAAGTTTTGAGAAAGAGTATGCCATCGTGCGTACGAAGGTCCCAGGCATTGCAGCGCACCTCGCCAGCCAGGTATGCCAGTTTGCGGGGGCGATGCGTCAGCAGGATTTTTATAAGAGACCAGGGGTCGCTGAAACACTCGATTGGGCCCGAGCGTTACTCTACCTTGGGCGGGAACGTCTGGAGATTCCAACGATCGAGGAGACGTTAGGGTGCGTCTTGAAATATAAAGAGGATCTGGATAAGGCCAACGAGGATCTGCTAGAGACGATACTCAATACTATACGAGTGTGAGACCACCATGCAGACAGCGTGTATCGAAGAGATGGGTGAGCGGGCGGCGGAGGTTATAGAGCAAAAGCTTTTGGAATTTTGTCGCCTTTTGCGCGCGCATGGGATACAGGTGACCACCGGCAGAATTATTGACATCTTTCGAGCGCTGCAAGCCATCGACATCTTTCAACGAGACGTTTTTTTTACAGCACTGGAAGCGAATATGGTTTCGCGTGCAGGCGACCGTGAGCTCTTTCGACAACTCTTCCTGCAGTTCTGGAGTGGCCCGACATGGACGATGCCTCCAGACCCGTGTGTACCAGTTGGCGAGGATGCCTGTGCGCCACTGCCACCAGCCCTCGCACAAGCCAAAATGCATGTTGGACACTGGGACTTTCGGAATGATGATAGCTCTGCAGAGCCACAGCAGACTGTGGCCTTATACAGCCCACAGGAAGTATTGACACGCAAGGACTTCGGTGCCATGGCTGGCCAAGAACTGCTGCGCGTGCAGCGTCTGATCACGGCGATGGCACGCGAGCTAGCGACACGTATGAGTCGTCGCAAAAAGGCCAGGGTCAAAGCACACGTAATCGACCCAGGGCGGACGATGCGCCGGAGCCTGCGTTATGGCGGTGAGATGATGGAACTCGTGCGGCGTGGTCCAAAGCTAGGCAAGACGAAAATGGTGGTGTTGTGTGATGTGAGTGGCTCAATGGACATCTATACTAGGTTCCTCATCCAATTCCTGTATGGCCTTCAAAATGGGTTGCGAGGTATAGAGACTATTGTCTTCAGTACCCGCTTAACACGCATCACACCGCTTTTGCGACGCCGGAATATTGAGGCAGCGCTCCACCTCATCTCTGAAACCGTCCAGGACTGGTCTGGTGGCACGAAGATTGGCGCCTGTTTACACGAGTTTAATATGACGATGGCGGCCAACATGGTGACCTCAAAAACGTTGGTGATTATTATCAGCGATGGCTGGGATACAGGGGATACCGCGGTGCTTGAGAGTGCCATGGCCCAGCTTCGCCGCATGGCTTTGCGCGTTATCTGGCTCAATCCATTGCTCGGGAGTGCAAACTACCAGCCTTTGTGCAAGGGTATACAGACAGCGTTGCCTTATGTGCATGATTTTTTGCCAGTGCATAACGTGGAGAGCCTACGACAGTTCGGTCACCTCGTCGCAAGCTTAATCTGAAGGCTAGGTTAGAGCGTAGTGCGGGGGAGAGCGCGCAGTTGGCGTTTGTACAATGTTCGCAGTTGATGGAAAAAGGTAAGGGTTGCCGGTACACGGTAGTCAGGGTAGGTCCACTCCCAGAACTGAAAGGCGTGCTGCCGATATCGTAGAGTGACTTCAGCAAAAATACCCTCACCAATATAGAGACGATGACTATGATCTTTGGTTGATGCCAAGACTACTTTGGCGAGGTCAAGATAGCCCGGATCGATATTGACACGCCGCTGGCCTTGCGGTGTGGACCACCTGGCTTCAAGCCGGTTAGTCATATGCTTCACGATGGCTAGCTCTGCAATGCTGACGAGAGGATCGAAAGCGACGTATAGGCGAGTGAGGTTAGTGCCCATTTCGCGCTCGTAATAGGTGGTTTGCGTGAAGGGCATAGGCGTACTGCGCAGCACAATGACCCCATAGGTCTCTGCCAAGACGCATTCTATTTCGTCAAGAGGGAGAGTAGGGACGACAAGAAGAGCGCAGAAAAGTTTCACCTGTGCTGGTGGATGCACAGACCCCATAACGAGTTCGCTCCTCTCTAAGGGAGTCAGAGAAGTGTGTCTCTATCTCCCATGAGGATTGGCGTGTGTCTGGACTGGGAAGCACAGTATGCACACGGAGAACAGCATCACCATATGTGGTGATATCAACCAGATTTATGCCATGGCTAGCGCTGTCGAGCAATGGCCACGTTTGCTGCCGCACTATCGTTGGGTCCACGTGCTCTCGGGAAACGCGACAGAACGCCTGGTGGAGATGGCGGCACATCGTGACGGCTTTCCAGTGCGCTGGACAGCTCGCCAGCGCCTTGACCCGGTACACCATCGCATCTATTTTATCCATGTGCGTGGCATCAGTCGAGGGATGGAAGTGACCTGGTTTTTAGAAGCGGATGGACCGCTGGTACACGTCCGTATTGTCCACGACCTCACGTGGCGCTGGCCGCCCATTGGGCCTTTGATCGCCCACTATATCATTGGAGAACTCTTCGTGAGCAATATTGCCTCTAAGACACTCCGCACCATCAAACAACATATTGAAGGGCATGGGGCGTCATGGTCATGTTAAGGTCAACGGCACAGTACGCGGCACAGAAAAATCGCTTGCTTGCCCAAGCTCACATCTATGATGAGCCTAAAATGTTGAAGTCGGCACATCTCCCCAGAACAAGGATAGGATACGCAACATGATGACACGTCGTGTGGTAGTCACTGGTATGGGTGCTGTGACGGCAATTGGGCATGGGCGGCAGGGATTATGGGAGGGGGTACAGCGTGGGGAATCAGCCGTACGCAGTCTGATGCGCTTTGATCCCTCACCGTATCGTGCACGGATGGCCGCAGAAGTCGACCTCCATATGGCAGACTATCTCGATCGCAAGCAGCTCAAACGTCTCGACCGTTTCGCGCAGTTTGCCGTCATCGCAGCTCGTATGGCGGTCGAGGATGCGGGCTTGAGATTACCACATGAACCGCCAGGGACGGTCGGTGTGATCATGGGAAGCGCACTGGGAGGCATCACGATGGCGGAGACCCAATACCTGGCGTTCCTGCAACAGGGCCTGCGGGGAGTGAATCCGGCCTTGGCCTTGGCCGTATTCGGCGCGTCGTGTTCGTGTACTATTGCCATCGACTTGGGTATTACAGGATCTAACAGTACGAACTCGAATAGCTGTTCGGCTGGTACTATAGCGCTTGGTGAGGCTTTCCGCCTGATCCGTGCTGGCCATGCGGAGGTGGTGTTGGCTGGTGGTGCGGAAGCCCCTCTCACACCGCTCTCCTTTGGCGCTTTCGATCTCATTCATGCCATGTCGACTGCCAACGACACACCGTCCCGGGCGTACCGACCTTTCGATCGTGATCGGGACGGTTTTGTGATGGCAGAAGGCGCGGCAGTGCTTGTGCTAGAGGAATTACAGCACGCTGTGCAGCGCGGCGCCATAATTTTTGGCGAAATCCTCGGCTATGGCCTCACCAATGATGCCCACCACATGACGGCCCCGCATCCGCAAGGCGACCCGGCAGCACAGGCCATGCAACTCGCCCTGCAGGAAGCACAGGTCGCTCCACAGGAGATTGGATATATTAACGCTCACGGCAGCTCTACCCCTCTCAATGATAAAACTGAAACGCGCGCCATCAAACAGGTCTTCGGCGAGCATGCCTACGCGATTCCGGTGAGTTCGACGAAAGCTCTGCATGCCCATGCTTTTGGCGCTACCGGAGCCATCGAGGTGGCGATTTGTTGCCTGGCTTTGCAACATCATTATTTACCACCGACAATCAATTATGTCACTCCCGATCCAGAGTGTGATCTGAACTATCTGCCCAATCGCGGGTCGCATGCGACGGTGGACTACATCTTGAAGAATTCTTTTGGTTTTGGTGGTATCAACGCTACTTTAGTTTTAAAGCGTTATCGTCCAGAACACGAGGCAACCCACCACACCCTATGAGCTGGCCCTCATTCAAAACGCGATGGCTACCTGCGCGGTCACAACAACTGGAGTGGCTCGATGCTGCTGATATCCCTGCCCAGGACTTCCAGAGGAATCTGGATGATTTACGGTGGTTGAATCGTTATCTTGGGAGTCACTGGCTGCTCTGCACGGCTCTCCAGCGTGTGTGGCGCCAGGTGGGTTGTCCGAGTCACCTGCGTGTGTTAGATGTCGGGACCGGGGCCGGAGACATACCAGTTGTCTTAACGCGCTGGGGTGAGCGTCATGGGGTGTATATCACAGTGGTGGCTATCGATAGCCATCATGGTGTTCTCCACTATATGCGTTCTGTCCAATCTCTTCCCCCGTCGATTCCGTGCGTACAGGCTGATGGTTTGTGTTTGCCTTTTCGTGCCCGCACCTTCGATGTTGTGGTGTGTTCGACCATGTTACACCATCTTGACTGGCAGCAGGGCATCGCGCTGTTGCAAAGCATGGCAGCAGTAGCGCGCTATGGGGTGGTGGTCAACGACCTGGTGCGTAGCCGGCTCTACTACTATGCGGCACGCTTGATGTTATCGCTCATGGCATGCCATGAGGTGACACGCCACGATGGACCGTTATCCGTGCTACGGGCTTACAGTGTTGGGGAAGTACGCGAGATGGCACGTCTGGCAGGATTAACGCCAGTGCGCGTGTCGACGGCCCTGGGCTACCGATTCGTGCTCGTTTACAGGCCTCCAGCCCAGGAGAAGGTGGCAACGCATGCAACCTGATGTGCTCGTCGCCGGAGACCGTGCTTTCCTGGCGTTTTGCCACGCAGGTCTTTACGTGAAGATGACGTACAATGATACAGGTCACGCTTCCCCAGCGAGTGGAATGGCTTCGTCGATGAGCATGATGGGGATATCATCTCGAATGGGGTAGAGATACTGCCTATCTTGACGCACCAAACCACCGTCAATAGGCTCGGTTATAGATGTGCCACGGCGATTGGTGAGTTGTCCCTGGCGTATACGATTATTGAGACGCTCCAGCAAGGCGGGTTCAGCAAAGGTCAGAGGCTGTTTCGTCTCTGGACAAGCAAGTATCTCGAGTAGTTCTTTACTCATAGCCATGAAGCGCTCCCTCTATACATAAGAAGCCATAGTCCAATCTCAGTGGAACTCTCAAGCCGCAGACGTGCAAGACACAGTCTGTGCTTAGCGCCGGCCAGCAGAGTCCGAGGCCGGCTGATACACCCAATCAGGGCCATACCACCACCAGTCGTTGGCCTCCAGGGGATCATGGACACGCCAGAGGCCATACTTCCGGATACGTGGGGACACTTGGTCTTCGTTGCCCTCATGCATCAGACGCTCGGTGGTCAGGACAAGCCCTATGAGCGCCCCATGTTTTTTGATAGCCTGCCGTGCATAGGCCGAGCCCGTGGGGTACATATTCGAACGAGCGCCATCGACAGGAGAAATGACCCGCTGGAAAAAGTAGAGATACGTATCGAACACCTGCACTAGTAGGGTACCCTCAGGCGCGGATACTGCTAGACGTGCTGCCCGCTGGGGTGTGGTAGGGGCACGCATAGCGTTGCCCTGCGCTGCAGGCGCCTCGCCCACTTCCCAGAGCGTCCATAGGACGATGAGACAACTGTATAACAACATACGCCACATGGGTTCCCTCGCACGCATGTTGGCAATTATGGGCTATCGCCGTGAGGAGTGCAATAGTGTACGGAGGCAGCTGTGCTCTCGACCACCGATAAAATGCTTTTTCTCAGACGTGTCTCGCTGTTTGTTGAGATGTCCCTGGAGCAAATTCGTGTCCTGACCTCACACCTGGAGGAGCAACACTTTCTCCCTGGTGAAGTGATCTTCTATGAAGGTGATTTCAGCCAGGAGTTGTACATTCTGGTTTCCGGACGGGTGCGGATCGTCAAGGATTATGGGGGGCCACACGAGCGGACCCTAGCGCTTCTGACTCAGGGCGATTTTTTTGGGGAGATGGCCATTTTTGAGAGTGCGCCACGCTCAGCGACGGCTGTGGCTGAGGAGGAGGCAGAACTGTTGGCGCTCAGTCCAGAGAAATTTAAGCAGACCATCTATCAAAAGCCTGAGATGGCGTTCGAAATTTTTCGCGAGTTGAGCGCGCGTCTCCGCCGGCGCGAGGAGCGTGCTGCCAGTGCCCGCTTACAGGAAGGTGGTTTGGCCACAGATGCCTAGCCCCGAGGGGCTGGGAGACAACGGAACGCATGCTACGCCTAGGCGCAGATGGGCGAGGAGGCCTGAGGTATGGCACTCACTGCTCATCTGCGGTACGGGCTGATGGCTCAGCACCGGCATAGGAGGAAGGGAGATAGTCGCCTAGGTAATAGATCTCGACAGGTGTATCGATATTCTTGAGCTGTTCCCAGCCGAGCCGTTGCAGCCGGTAGCGCTCTCCCAGGCGTCGAGCAGTCTCTGGTCCAATGAGGATTTGTCCTGCTGTGGCAATATCTGCCAGACGGGACACCAGGTTGGTGACGGGACCGCTGGCCGTGAA
>JBMDXC010000120.1:0-15224 GCA_048594805.1 Candidatus Entotheonellaceae bacterium
TCCGCTCCTTTGTCGCTCTCGCTGCCGGCAGTCGCTCAGGCCCAGCGTTTGGTTTCTGAGAAAAGTGTGTCGTAGCAATGGTCTTTTATGATGAGGCAGGCAAGTAAGACATGAAAATGATCCGCATCGACCTGATCGCCGGCGCGCGTCCCAACTTTATGAAGATCGCGCCGATTATCGACGCTCTGAAGGCCGCCCAGGCGCGTAGCAGTCACCTCGACTACCGCTTGATCCACACTGGCCAGCATTACGACCGGTCCATGTCCGGTGACTTTTTCGAGCAACTCGGCATTCCGGAACCCGACATCAATCTGGAGGTAGGCTCGGGTACACAGGCAGAGCAGACTGCCAATATCATGGTGCGCTATGAAAAGGTGCTGCTGGAGCAGCCTAGCGCGCTCTGCCTGGTGGTGGGGGATGTGACTTCGACCATGGCCTGTGCCATCGCCGCCCGCAAACTGGGGGTACCGGTGGCACATGTGGAAGGCGGCATTCGCTCAGGGGACTGGTCCATGCCAGAAGAGATCAATCGGGTGGTGACGGATGCCATTACCAACTGGTTTTTCACTACCAGCGAAACGGCTAACGCCAACCTCCGTCGTTCAGGCATAACGGAGGACCGTATCTTCTTCGTCGGTAATACCATGATCGATACGCTGCTCAAGCAGATGCCGCGCTTGCGTCCGCCCGTATTTTGGGAAGCCCTTGGGCTTAAACCCCGACAGTACTTTTTGGTCACTCTGCACCGTCCGGCAAATGTCGATGGGGAGCAGCAATTGCTGCGGCTGCTGCACGCCATCGCCTGGAACACGCGCGGACTGCCAGTGGTTTTCCCGGTGCACCCGCGCACTGCCAAGAACTTACGTGAGTTGGGAAGCGACGTGCCCAAGTTGCATTATGTGGAGCCGCAGGGCTACCTGGAATTCAATTATCTCGCCAAACATGCCCGTGGAGTGATTACCGATTCCGGCGGCATTACTGAAGAGACTACCGTGATGGGTGTGCCCTGCCTGACTCTGCGCAACAGTACCGAGCGGCCAGAGACCGTCACAGTCGGGACCAACGAGCTCATCGGCACCGACCCGGCCAGGCTGGGCCCAGCCCAGGCCCGCCTGCTGGCGGGGCAGGGGAAAAAGGGCGCGATCCCTCAGAAATGGGACGGCAAGGCGGCCGAGCGGATTGTCGAGCATCTTGAACGATTGCTGGTACGTGCATGAAACAAATCCTCCAAAACCTGGGTAGCGGTGTTACTGAACTGGCTGAAGTTCCGTGCCCACGTGTGGGTACGGGTCAGTTGTTGATCCGCACCATGCGCTCGCTGATTTCTGCGGGTACCGAGCGCATGCTGGTGGATTTCGGTAAGGCAAGCCTCATCCAGAAGGCGCGCCAGCAGCCTGATAAAGTGCGGCAAGTGTGGCAGAAGATCCAGACGGATGGCTTCATGCCAACGCTGGAGACAGTACGGGCCAAGTTGGATCAGGCCGTGCCATTGGGATATAGCAATGCTGGCGTGGTGCTGGAGGTTGGTCCTGGGGTAGAGGGCTATGCCCCTGGAGATCGCATCGTTTCGAATGGTTATCATGCCGAGATCGTGCGCGTGCCGCACAATCTCTGTGCCAGAATTCCTGATGGTGTCAGTAACGCCGAGGCGGTGTTCACGGTCCTGGGCGCCATAAGCCTGCAGGGGATTCGCTTAGCCCAGCCCACGTTAGGCGAACACTTTGTGGTCGTCGGGTTAGGGTTGATTGGTTTGCTTACCGTGCAGCTCTTGCGCGCGCATGGCTGTCGAGTCATGGGAGTTGACTTCCATCCGGATCGATTGGCCCTGGCGCAACAATTCGGTGCAGAGATAGCCGATTTGTCCAGGGGGACAGACCCTGTTGCCGCCGGGAATGCGTTGGCGCAGGGGCGGGGCGTGGATGGAGTCATTATCACGGCAACTACCCAGAGTAGTGCTCCCGTACACCAGGCGGCGCAGATGTGCCGCAAGCGCGGGCGTATCGTGCTGGTAGGCGTGACAGGGTTGGAACTTTCGCGGGCGGATTTCTATGAGAAAGAGCTGACTTTTCAGGTGTCCTGTTCCTATGGCCCTGGGCGTTATGATCCACAGTACGAGGAGCATGGACAGGATTATCCATTGGGTTTCGTGCGTTGGACCGCACAACGGAATTTCGAGGCAGTGCTCAGCATGCTCGCTGACGGACGCCTCGATGTGACGCCGCTGATCTCTCATCGTTTGCCTTTTGAGCAGGCCGTAGAGGCCTATGCACTCCTCGGAGAAGAGGCCACGGCTCTGGGGATTGTCTTGCAGTACCCAGAGGCGCCCTGTACAACCAGCCGCAGCGAAACCGTCGTCCTGGCTGCGCCTCCACAGGTCTCGCAGGCTCCTGTCCCTGCCCAGCCAGTAATCGGCATGATTGGGGCAGGAAGCTACGCCACACAAGTGCTGTTACCCGCCCTACATGCCACACGCGTGCGTTTGAAGTGCATTGCTTCCAGCGGCGGCGTGAGTGGGGCACAGGCAGGGCGCAAGTTTGGGTTTGAGGTAACGACGACCGATGTTGCGAGCCTGTTCATGGACGCAACGATCAATGTTGTGGTGGTCGCGACCCGTCACGACAGCCACGCGTCTTTCGTGTGTCGCGCTCTGGAGGCAGGCAAACACGTCTTTGTCGAAAAACCACTGGCGTTGATACCTGAGGAGTTGGAGCAGATCGCCAAGGCTTATACAACGGCACAGGCGCGCTCCCCTGCCCCACTGCTGATGGTGGGTTTCAACCGTCGCTTTGCTCCACAGGTGCAAAAAATCAAACAGCTCCTCGCTGGCGTGCAAGCGCCTAAAAGCTTGATTCTGACGGTGAATGCCGGGGAGATTGCGCCTGATCATTGGACCCAGAACCCACAGATTGGTGGCGGACGCATCCTGGGCGAAGGTTGTCATTTTATCGACTTGCTGCGTTTCTTGGTAGGTCATCCAATTTCTGGCATCCAGGCGACTATGGTGGGCGAAGAGCCTGGAAAGGCAGTGCGGGAAGATAAAATGAGCTTTACCCTGGCATTTACTGACGGCTCTTTTGGCACAGTCCACTACCTGGCTAATGGTCACCGCTCCTTCCCCAAGGAGCGCTTAGAGGTTTTCTGTTCTGGGCGCGTGCTGCAGCTCGAAAATTTTCGTCGCCTGAGAGGCTATGGCTGGCCTGGTTTCAAGCGCATGCATTTGTGGCGCCAGGATAAGGGGCATAAAGCTGAGGTAGCGGCGTTTATGAAGGCTATACAGGCTGGAGAGCCATCACCTATGCGCTTTGAGGAGTTGATAGAGGTAACGCGGGTGAGCTTTGAAATTATGCAAGTGGCCAGACAACAATGTCGGGGAGAGCATTGTGCTTGACATAGTGAGCTTGATGGATCGTACTCTTTATCCACAGTATACAAACAACTGGGACGATTCCATCTTTCGCAACGAAATTGTTAAGGTGCTCAAAGCAGATTATCACCTCCTCGATTTAGGAGCAGGTGCAGGTATAGTGGCGCACATGAATTTCCGCGGTTTGGTGGCACAGGTCTGCGGTATAGACCCTGACCCCCGGGTAGGAGCAAATCCTTATCTGGATGAAGGTAAAGTGGCTTGCGGAGAAGATATTCCATATGCAGATACATATTTTGACATCGTATTTGCGGACAATGTCTTGGAACACCTACACAATCCTGCTCTGGTCTTTCAAGAAGTAGCACGTGTCCTCAGGCCAGGAGGACTGTTTTTGGTAAAAACTCCTAATAAAATGCATTATATCCCTCTAGTGGCTCGATTAACGCCATATAAATTCCATAGGTTTGTGAATCGATTGCGCGGTCGTGATAGTAGCGATACATTTCCTACCGTCTATAAGGTAAATTCGCCAGGCGAAATACACTGCTATGCAGCACGTGCAGGATTGTGTGTTCGGCAGATATTGCTTGTTGAAGGACGACCCGAATATTTGCGTTTCACGGCTCCTTCCTATGTATTAGGATGGCTCTATGAGCGCTGCGTAAATGTGGTCCCTGGACTGCATCGATACCGTGTTTTGCTCATTGCTATTCTAGAAAAGCCCCTCCTGCCCTCTCCTCATTGCTAAGCGATCGTCTGTTGTAGTCGTTCAGTATTGACACCTTGAAGTGACATACCCGTGTTGCGCAGTCATGGAGGCAGCCTCGCCTTGAGCTGGTTACAGTATGCTCGGACCCTACGTTATCTCAGGCCCGTGCAGATATATGGGTTGGCTCGCAATCGCCTCTTACGTTACTTGCCGGCGGGTCCTACAGCCATCCAGGACGCACCGGTCAGCGAGCGTGTACAGCCTCCCAAAGTCCCTTTTTTGCCTTCCCCCACGAGTAGGCAGGGGACAACCCTGACGTTCTTGAATCACACAGTAGATTACCCCGCAGGTATCCACTGGTATAATCCAGCCCAGACCAGGTTGTGGCGCTATAACCTCCACTATATGCCCTATCTCCATCAGTCCGGCACCACCCTGCAGACCCAGAGGGCCTGGATGCATGCCTGGATATGCGGCAATCCCGATCCGCACGGAGAAGGATGGGAGCCATTTCCAACCAGTCTACGCCTGATGAATTGGTTTAAAGTCTGGTGGACGCATGGGTGTACGGAGCAAGATGCTCCTCTCCTGGCCAGTGCGTATGCTCAGGCCAGACATGTGCGTCGCTGGGTCGAGCAGCATTTGCAGGGCAATCATCTCTTTGAGAATCTGAAGACCCTCTTCTGGGCTGGATGCACGTTTCAGTGTACTGAGGCAGCGCGCTGGCAGCGCTGGGCTGCCCGCCACTTGCTACGCCAGCTGCACGAGCAGATCTTGGCAGACGGTGGGCACTATGAGCGCAGCCCCATGTATCACGCGCAGATTCTCGAGGGCTGCCTGGATCTGCTGAATATACAGTCGGCCTGGATGGGGCTGTACCCCGCACTGGCCTCCTTGCTGGCCAGCAAGACCTCCCAGATGCTGGCCTGGCTGGAAACCATGAGCCATCCGGACGGGGAGATAGCGCTCTGGAATGATGCCGCTTTCCACGTGGCTCCAGCCCCGACTCGGCTGTTGGACTATGGCCGACGGCTCGGCTGCTCCTGGTCTACTCCCGGAGGTTGTGCTCACCTCGCGGCCTCGGGCTATGTGGTGCTGCGTGGTCGCGGGCATTATATGGTCATCGATATCGCGCCACTTGGTCCTGACCATCAACCAGGTCATGGCCACTGTGATCTGTTCAGTTTTGAATGGTCACTGACCTCGCAACGTATCGTCTGTGATACCGGGGTCTATGCCTACCAGGATCGGGTCATGCGCCCCTATGTCCGTGCCACCGCGGCCCACAACACGGTGCGTATCGATGGTGCAGAGCAGAGCGAGATTTGGCAAGAGTTCCGCGTTGCCCGTCGGGCCTACCCTGAGATGACGTCTGTGCAGGTTGGCGCTGACGGCACACTGCGGGTTGTGGGGCAACACCGCGGCTACTGCCGTCTAGCGGGACATCCAGTCCACAGGCGGGAGTTTAAGTTGCGTCATGGCAGCCTCATGCTGCTGGATACCATCAGCGGCAACGGCACCCATATCATTGAAGCCTTCCTCCATTTCCATCCTGCCGTTACCGTCCATGTGATCAGCCCGCAGGCCTACAGGCTCACCCTGGCGGAACGCCTGATAGGGTACGTTTCCTACCAGTCCTGGCAGGAAGCCAGCCTCGCTCAGGGATGGTATTGTCCAGAGTTCGGGAAGCGTGAGCCCAATACTGTACTACGCTTGGCGGCGATGGTCTGTCTGCCTTTCACCGGATGCATCATGCTCAACCTCGATACGGCCCTGCCGTCAGTGGCCGAGTAATTCAGGCGTGCATATCCTTTTTCTCACCGATAATTTCCCGCCAGAGCGCAATGCCCCGGCCAGTAGGGTCTATGAACATGCCTGTTACTGGGTGCGCTGGGGGCACCGCGTCACCGTCCTTACCTGTGCTCCCAACTTCCCTGAGGGCAAAGTCTATGCCGGATATTGCAATCGCTGGTACCACGTTGAAGAGGTCGATGGTATCCGTGTGGTACGGGTGAAAACTTTTATCGCCAAAAACGAAGGAGTGCTGCTCCGCATTCTCGATTACCTCTCCTTTATGGTCACTGGCTTTTTGGCCGGCCTGCTGCAAACGCGCCCTGATGTTGTCATCGCCACTTCCCCACAGTTCTTCACGGTTGTCGCCGGCTGGGCTGTAGCGGCACTACGCCGGCTGCCATTTGTGTTCGAACTCCGTGATCTCTGGCCAGCTTCGATCTCGGCAGTAGGCGCACTGCGAGCCAGCGCAGCACTGCGGTGCTTGGAGCGCTTAGAGCTCTTTTTCTATCGGCGCGCTACTAAGGTTGTGGCTTTGACCGAGGCGTTTAAGCGCAACCTGGTCTCACGCGGTATCCCTGCAGAGCATGTAGAAGTCGTCCGCAATGGCTTCGATTTCGCACGCTATACTCCGCAGCCTCGCGATATGTCTCTGACGCAACAACTCGGCCTGGAGGGCGGTTTTGTCGTTGGCTATATAGGGACTCACGGCATGGCGCATGCCCTGGACCGCGTCCTGGATGCCGCGGCATTGTTACGAGATATACCAGCTATCCGTTTTTTATTTGTTGGGGCTGGAGCGGTACGGGACGCTTTGATGACGCAAGCTGCCCAACAGCACCTCGATAACGTTATTTTTGTTCCAGCGCAACCGAAGACACGTATGCCAGCCTACTGGAGCGTCTGCGACCTGGCGCTCGTGCCTCTGAAGGACACACCACTGTTTACGACAGTGATCCCCTCAAAGATTTTCGAAGCTATGGGGATGGGGCGTGCGATCGTACTCGCTGCTCCAGAAGGAGAGGCATCCCAGATTATCCGTGCTACGGGTGCTGGCGTCATTGTGCCCCCAGAATGTCCAAGTGCCATGGCTCGGGCCATACGAGACCTCTGTCAGGATAAAGCTTTAGTCGAACGGAGCGCTATGCATGCGCTCCGAGCTGCCCCGCAATTCAGCCGGGAGCAGCACGCACGCGATCTCATGCAGATCTTTGAGCAAGTTGTCGGCATGCCACTCTCATCCATACCGGGATAGCCTTCTGAAAAAAATGGGATAGGAGCCGTCTCTGTACTGTGTCGTATGGTATCATTCAGATGCAAAATATCCTGGCAGGAGGGTATCATCCTGTACCATACACTCCGCCTGGGTGATCGCAGGATGGCCATGCAAGGTATGGCATACGCAATCCTTTGACGTCATCCTGGTCGGTTCTGATCCCGCCGTTACACCTCTACTTATCCAAGCTACGATTTTATTAAAAAGATAACAATGAAATACTGTTATATTTGCGCCGTTTTTGCAGAAAAAGACGGCTTTTTATGGTTTTAATATAATCTATAATTTGTTACTCTTATTCTACTTTCTGGCCGCAGTTAGGGTGTCTTGCATGGCATCGCGGCTCCTGGCAGTTGTGGGCCAGGCTACCTCATCAATGCATCTCTGACGCCAACAAGAGGAAACAAGTGTCTCTCTACGTTTTTCTGCTCATTGCGGCCGTACTCTCATACGGGTTGACCCCGCTGGTGCGATCAGTGGCCCAGCGGGTGGGGGCGGTGGATAAGCCGGGAGGGCGCAAGATTCACGCTGTTCCCACACCACGGCTGGGCGGAGTGAGCGTCGTGGTGTCGGGGGTGCTGACGGTCCTGATCGTCTGGGGTCTGGAGCATGGCACCGGCGCAGTAGTACGGATTGAGCTGGGAGCCTGGAAGCCCGTGTTCTTTGGAGGAGCCATTGTCTTTCTCCTGGGTGTGTGGGATGACATACGACCGCTCCCAGCGGCAGTGAAGTTTGTCGTGCAGGGAGTTGCCGCTGGCGTGGCGATCTGGTGTGGCATGCTGGTCGAGCACGTCTCGCTGCTCGGTGGCAGTCGCATCGCCCTTGGCGCGCTGGCGCTGCCGCTCACGTTTGTGTGGATCACTGGCATTACGAATGCCTTCAATCTCGTGGATGGCCTGGATGGGCTGGCTGCTGGGCTGGCCATCATCGCTGCCGGAACGATTGCGACGATCTTTTTCCTGCATGGAAACGCCCAGGAGACGCTGCCGCTGCTCATTCTGCTGGGGGCCCTGCTCGGTTTTCTGCCGTACAACTTCAATCCAGCAAGCATCTTCCTCGGTGATTCTGGCAGTTTAGTGATCGGTTATGTGCTGGCGGTTACAGCCATCATGGGCTCCCAGAAAGGGGCGACCACCCTGGCGGTGGTGACGCCTCTGCTCGTCTTCGGGCTGCCCATTGTGGATACCCTGCTCTCCATGGTGCGGCGCTTTGTCGGCAGCCTCCGGAGGCTCGAGTCGCAGAAAGCCACGTTGCAAGAGCAGATTGGCCGGGCGAAGCGCATGTTTGAGGCGGATCAGAAACATATCCACCACCGTCTACTCGCCCTGGGGTTTTCGCACCGGAATGCTGTGCTGGTGCTCTATGCCCTGGCGTTGGGGCTGGCGTCCCTCGCTCTGCTTCTGGTCCTGGCGCACTACCGCAATGCCGGCAGTATTTTAATAGCCCTCGGCCTGGCGACATACATCGGGCTCCGCAAGCTGGGATACGAAGAGATTGCCTTGTTCCGCCCTGTCACCCTGTTGCGCTGGTACGAGTCACGCACGTTCAATCGGCGCTTCTTCCTGGGCTTTGTCGATATGACACTGATCACGGTGGCCTATGGGGGCGCCTTGGTCTTAAAGTATGAGCTGCCCTGGAGCCCTGAGATCCAGGCCTGGTATCTCGGCACCTTTCCTCTCGTCCTCGTGGTACAGCTGACAGCGCTGTACACTCTCGGGCTGTATCACGGCGTATGGCGTGCAGCGGACATCAGCGATCTTATCCATGTCGCTTCGAGCGTACTCCCGGCTGTCGCCGTATCGTATCTGGTCACCCTCGTGAGCCTGGCACCAGTAGATACACTGCGATTCTTCCTGCTCGATGCGCTCCTACTCAGCTCGTTCATGGTGGGGATACGGAGTACGCATCGGGTCCTGGACTATCTCCAGCAACGCGATAACGTCACAGGTGCGGCAGCGCTCATCTATGGCGCAGGACGAGGTGGGCAACTTGTCCTGCGGGAATTGCTGCAGAATCCCCGTGTTGGACTCCGTCCCGTTGGCTTTCTTGACGACGACCCTCGATTGCAAGGCCGGAGAGTCAATGGCATGCCCATTCGCGGCGCTGTGGCTGACTTGCGTGCCATCATCAAAACGCAGTCGGTCTCGTACCTGATTGTCGCCTCTCGCTACATTCATAGCGATCGTCTGCACCAAGTGCTCAGTGTCTGCCAGGAACGGCGCATACCAGTCTTGCGTGCGCACCTCAAACTGGAGCCTGTCATACTGGAGCCTCGGAGGGCAAAGCCTCTCCCACTCGCAACCCTCTCTGATGCAGCAACGCCTACCTGGCAACGCGCCGTTGCCAAACGGTATGGAAAAGAAAGGCGCGCGGGGTAAGACTGCCATACGAGTATTGACCCATGGCAGCAGCCGGACATCATAGATACACTCTTATCGTACATAAGAAATTATGCTAAGATCGCCGTAGACCTTTTGGCACGGGTACTCTGTGCTTGCCGCACTTCCCATCGAGACTCTGGAGGCTCTCGCCGAGGTGGTCAAGAGTGTCATATTTCCTAGCAATCGCCTCGTCTCGTGGGTACACTTTTATAGTGCCTTACAGGCTCCAGAAGCATCGTAGCGTGACAGCAGAAGAGAAGAGAGCACAGGCATGTTCGTAGAGAGCGTAGAGCAGCCCTACTGGTATGCTATCCAGACGCGGTCACGGCATGAAAAGGTGGTCCGCGACCAACTGGCCGCGAAGAGCATCACCCAGCTGCTGCCTTTGTGGCGCAAGCGCAGTATCTGGAAAGATCGCGTCAAGCTCATTGAAGTCCCCCTGTTCAGTGGTTATCTCTTTGGCTATTTTGCTCTGCAAGACAGAATCGCAGTGCTGGAAACTATCGGGGTAGCACGTATTGTGGGCATCAATGGCCGACCAGTGCCGATACCCGATGAGCAAATCGCCGCAGTGCGCACCATGATGGAGCATCGCCTTCCCTGTAGTCCACATCCCTACCTCGTCGAAGGCATGCGAGTACGGATCAAGTGCGGCTTGCTCGCTGGCGCTGAGGGCATACTCATCGCGCGCAAACAAAGGCACCGTCTGGTCATCAGCCTGGACCTCATCCAGCAATCCGTGGCTATCGATGTCGATAGCGCGGAGGTTGAACCCCTCGAATTCCGTCCTCAGGGCATACCCAAGCTCGCCTCGGGCTCTTCCTAGTGTGCACCCCGTCGCACTGCATCGTCACTAAAAGCGCCAGCGGGTGGAGAGTTGCACGTTGACCGTGTGTTCACTCGCCACCCCTGGTTCCTCCAGGGTCGCATACTCAAAACGCCCCCGCAGAGTGAGATAACGCTGCCGCCAGGGCAACTCGTAGGAGGCTTCGAGGCCGAAGCGCTGCTGTGTGGTGCGCGCTGGCCGTGTCTCGTAGCCGTACTGTTCATGCCGCCCATCCGCGGCAATCCAGGCAGTGGGTGTCAGGTAATACGTCGCACGCCCAAAAAATCCCTGGGCTGCTCCCCCTATCGGAGGCCAATCACAAACTGGCGAAAAGTAAATCCGTTGCTATAGGTCGGATGACTATACCACACTGATCCAGCATCACGCGTTTCCACGAATTCAAAGCGTACGTCCCACCTCCCACCCTCCAGTACACCGCCAAGAATGTTGCCTCCTCCAAGCACGCCCTGTATATTCCTGACGTTGTCCTGCCCCCGCTGCCAGTAGAATTTCAGCCCTTGCAGCAACCGGAGTTTCCGGACAAAGGGCACGCTCAGGACAACATCATAGGCTACCAGTCCATTCACCGTACGGCCTGTGGTGTTCAGGGTGGGCACAAAGATTTTCTCAAGATATTCACCAGCATTGAGACTGACGCCACCACTCCCAAAGGCCTGAAAGGCGTTGGTATAACCAAACTTGATCAGGGCCGCCGGCTGGAACGTCAGGCGAAAGCCACTCAGCAGGGCATGCGAGAATTCCCGGCGTCCCTCCAGACGGGCCGCAACATAGGCGATTTGCCATTCGCCGAGGTCGCGATAGGGCCCTGGCAAGCGGAAGGGCCGTGGCGTGGTGAATTTGACGAGATTCAAAGGGGGGCGTTGTTTGAAATGACCAGATCACCCTGAAACGCTGGTCCCCACCACAGCGTATCGCGGCCGAAAGCCAGCTCAAGATTCACGTAGGCGGCCTTCAGGTAGCCTTTGTGGATCCCAGCTTCAAACGTATCGCCAATGAGGGGGTTACTGCGCACAATCAGTTCCGGTTCGAGGTAGGCGGCAACCTGGTTCACCAGCGTTATCCAGGAGATCGGGCGCAGACGCAGGGTGAAATCGTCGCCATAGGCAAAACCTTCGTTGAGGCCAAACACGCCTTGCAGATTCGGGGTTAAACCACTCACGTCGCGCAGCACAAACGGATTCCCGGCAAACACGGTGTCGAGCTTCACTTCGGTCAAGGGGGCAAAGGAGACAGCCTCAGCGCGCCGCGGTCGGTAGAGGGAGCCGACCTCTTGCAGTTCGCGTTTGAAGCGACCCGTGAGATACTCGAGCATCTCGTCGAGAAAGGGCTCTTGACGCTGGTCCGTGTCTAATTCATGCCGACGTTGTTCAATCGCCTCGGCGATCAGCCGGGCGGCATAGAGACGCGTGATGGGTTTCATGGTCAGCGCGTTGGTGAAGGTCAAATTGCTGGTCACCAGTTTGTCGAGGAGGGGATAGGCTGGATCATCGAGCGGGAGATTGACCGATACCTCGGCGTGACTGCCAGAGACCAGGAAGCAGAGCAGAAGTCCCGTGAATGTCCAGTACCACCAGCGCGTAGAATAGGTCACACAAGCGTTCCCAGCAGAAGGCCCGGTGCGAACATGCGAGGCCAGATCATAGCACACTTCTCCTCGATCTCGACTGTTTTTCACACGCGCATGGTGTCATACGTGCGCGGTCGTCTGCGTACCTGGCTGCTCACCGAGACCTATGCCCTGCCCCTCGATCTCTTTCGTATCCTGGGAGGCTTGCTGTGTGTCGCCTATTTTGTGTCTTTGTTGCTGCAGGCCGAAGATTTCAGCAACCCTGACGGCCTGTTAGATCACGTCCTCATCCAGCGTATCCTCTGGTTTACGCGCCTCAGCCTGTTTCAGCCTGGCCTGACGTTACCGTGTTTGTATGTCCTCCTGGGGCTTGGCAGCGTGGGTGCGTGGGGTATCGTGCTGGGCTATCGTGTGCGGCTCTGTGCCGGTGTGCTCTTTGCCATTGCGGCATCGACTTACCGCTGGAATTTCCCGGTCATCTACGTTGACGACGCCTTTATGCATCTCCTCCTCTTCTGGTTCATGCTGCTCCCTGTGGGCAAGACGCTCCTCCCCTGGGAACTGCGGCAGGGCTGGCACGCCTGTATGGCACGCTGGCGTCAGGTCACCGTCTCAGGCACCGTGCAGTGGTGCTTCCTGGCCAATATCTGCCTCGTGTACCTCGTGGCTGGCCTGTGGAAATTCACCAGCCCCCTGTGGCAACAGGGCTTCGCCCTCTATGCCACATTACGCCTGCCCATTGCGTATGCGCCCGATTTCTGGCAACCACAGCATCTCCCACTCCTACAAGTGATGAACTATCTTGCTCTCGTTATAGAGCCGCTGATCCCGGTGTTACTGCTCTGCCGCCCTGGCCATCCTGCCAAATGGTGCGGCCTGGTGTGCCAGGTTGGCTTTCATCTGGGTATTGTGCTGACCCTGCCATTGCCCTTCGTCAACGTTGGTTTGCTGAGCACGGCGGTGCTCTTCTTCCGCGCCGAAATCATGCAGTGGTTGCGGCGGGGTGCAGCCCATCCCCTGGTCCTGCGCCAGGCACCACGTCTCAATCGTGCCGGGTGGCTGGCGCTGGTCTTTCTGCTGGTGCTCAGTCTCGCAGTGGCGCGTGGCACGCCGGTGCTCGGCGCCCTCTACAAACCAGCCTATGCCTTCCTCTGGGTCGTCGGCATTGCCCAGGAGTATCATCTGTTCGACTGGATCGATAAAATGAACTACCACGTGACCTACCGTGTGAGCACCCAGCGCCCTGACGGCACGAGGCAGGCCCTCGCCCCCACCAGTCTCTTCCCGCGGTCGTTACGGGCCATCCTCCTGCAAGCCTATGTACACAACGTGCGCTGGATGCGTATCCCCTCGCAGCATCGCACTGCCCTCAAATACAGCATTCTCAGCCGTCTCGCGCAACGTTTCTGTCGGCAGCAGACGCTGGCCACCCCGGTCACTGCCTGGGCCCGCGTGCAGCGCATTCGTCCAGATAATGTGGCGCTGACGCAGGGCCATGAGCAATTCTTGATGACCTTTCGCTGTGCTGAAAAGCGCGCCGTGGTGTGCCAGACTTTTCTGGGCTATCCCCCTGAGGCCGGCTGTGAGCCTCACGGATTTCAGCGTTCTGGGAGCGTTCCTGGGGACTAAACGAGGCTCTCTGTCCACCCTCCCCCTGAAACGGGGGAGGGCCAGGGTGGGAGTGAGCGGGGAAGGATCACGACATTAACGAGCTACTGGCCGCTTGTCCCAGTGGTGCCAGTGGTGGGTGGTGGAACAACGCTGGTGTCTATACCATTGATTACAAGGGTTCCATTATCCAGGATGCTTACCTGCACAGTAATGGAGTTCCTACTAGTGCCGGAGCCTGTGGGACCGCTTAGGACAAGCGTGAGCGTGCCACTTACAGCCGTACCACCTGTAGTGACGTTACCCGCATTAAGCTGGAAACTACAAGTCGTGAAGGTGATAACTGTGCCCACTTGTGGCCCCTGGCCGGCCGGGAAACTACTCGCTGTAACAGTCAAGATACAAGATCCAAAGGCAACATTACCACTCGCCGCTGAATTCCCACTGGTCAAACTAAAGGTCGTGGGAGTGGTGAAAGTAAATGTCGCTTCTTGGGTGGTCCCAATGCCTGAACCGAAGATTGAGCCATTGGAAAAGTTGAATGGCTGCCCTGTTACAGCTTGCACAGTGCTGGAATTCACTGGCACGGATTGGTTGGACACCGTACGTACTTCGCCGTTGTCATCATCATCGCCACCGCAGGCAACCAGCGTGAACGCACTGACCAGCGCCACTATCATCACCAGATAATACATTGCTTTTCCTACATTCCTGCGCTGCATGCTATCTCCTTCTTTGCGTAGGTAGACGTTACGATATCTCATCAATCCACTTCCTCACTGCCTGTTTCAGCGCATCGACATGTTGCCGAATATATACCGGATACAACCGATCACGATTCCAATATATGCGCTCGACTTCATGCCCCGTGCGCAGGGGACGCCCAATATCACCACGAATGGTGTTGACGTCGGTGAGCACGGTGGTTGACTGCTCATAAGTAAAGAGATCAGGCAACCGTGGTCGGACACGCCACGGCGGTAGCTCCTTATTCAGCGTCAACGGGACCGCAAAGCGCAACCCGGCCTGTGATCCGTTGTCCGTGTGCCGGAAAAACACCCCGATTTCCGTATTGCCAAAAAAACGGCTCAGGTCTGCGGCAACACCTCGATCCTGGTCGAGAAAGCGCCCGGCTGTGACACTGAGTGTGAGATCCCATGGCGGATAACGCACCCGGCCATTCGCCAGTGCCACCGTACGGTCAAGGTCATCGTACGATGACCCCACAAAGGCCAATGTCCCCTTCACGAAGAGCACTCCCTGCAATAACGTTAACGCGGTTTCATCTGCTATACCGACCTCCTCTAGGCTAAAACGACCAATACTCAATTGCGTCAGCCCTGTGGCCCATCGTGACCACGTCCCTAAGGGCAGGCGCACCGCCTGATGCAGCAGTACCCGATCCACATCAGGATTACCTAACTCTCCAGGGAAGTTCGGGGTCTGTGTCACCGGGAGAGCCGCACGCACATTGACCACCGCCCCGGGGGTCAACTGGATGAAGGCATCGGGGAAGAGCGTAAAACGCATGTCTGCAACGCCCACCTCGGTTAAAATCTGGGTCTCAATGCCCGGTCGTAAGAACAGGTCGAGCTTCAGCCAACTGCGATCACGCTTGTCTGTTTGCGCTTCCAGCGTGACCGTCGGCAGTGGCCAACGCACCTCCTGCGTCATACGG
>JBMDXC010000121.1:0-6524 GCA_048594805.1 Candidatus Entotheonellaceae bacterium
TCCATGATGCCACCCGACGCGATCACGGGCACCGTCACAGCATCAACTACCTGCGGTACCAGCGCCAGTGTTCCCACCATTCCCGTATCAAAAGGTCCCGAGAACGTGCTCCGGTGACCACCGGCTTCACTCCCCTGCGTCACGATAGCATCGACTCCTCCCTGCTCCAGCGCAAGAGCCTCCTCAACGGTGGTCGCAGTGCCGATCAGCAAGCAATTGGAAGCTTCGTTAAGTGTAGCGTTGTTTATACGGGACCAGCGCCGTCTAAGATTGTCGCCAGCAGGTGAGATCTTCCTGAGCTATGTCGAGCAGATCCTGCGCCTCACGGAGCAGGCGCGTCATGCCGTGCTGGGTGATACGCCTCGGGGGGTATTGCGGCTTGGCACCCTGGAGAGCACGGCGGCCAGTCACTGCTCCCACTCCTGGCGCGCTATCACGAGCCGTATCCGGCCGTGCGTGTGGAATTGGCGACGGACACGACGGACGCCTTGCTCGAGGGAGTGACGCGTCGCCTGTTCGAAGCGGCCTTCGTGGCAGGGCGTGCCGCGACTATGAAGTTGGAAGCCATGCTGGCCTTTGACGAGGAGCTGGTCATCGTTGCTCCGCGTGTACATCCCGCCATTGCGTGTGCTCAGGATGTGGGCACGGATACGATCATCTGTTTTCCCGTCGGATGCACCTATCGGCGCCTGTTGCACACCTGGTTGGCGGCTGGCAACATTGTGCCAGAGAAGGTCCTCGAACTGATCTCGTATCATGCGATGGTGGCGTGTGTGGCTTCGGGGACTGGCGTTGCGCTCGTGCCGCGCTCGGTACTGGAGACTGTGCACATGCGTGACAGCGTCGCGGTGTATCCGCTGCCGGAGGAGTACGGTCGGCTACAGACATACCTCGTGTGGCGTCAAGGTGAGGTCTCGTTGGCGTTGCAGGCTTTGCAACTGCTAATTCGCGCGGCTCATCTTATGAGCGCATAGGCAAGTATCTTCCCGGGTGGCCTGGCCAGTAAATCAGATACCCTGCCGAGGAGGCTCAGATATCATCGGAAACAGCCATGTGCAGGACGGCGCTTTTGCAAATAATGCCCTAATCGGTTACCTTCCCGGTGTGCAAAGTGCCGTCCCAGGCTGCATGAGGCTGTGTCTCGCTAGATAGAGGAAGCGTTTATGAGTACCGCACTACGTTGGACGTCAGCCGATCTGGCGGTGCTGCCAGACGATGGGAAGCGCTACGAGATCATTGACGGAGAGCTATACATGTCACGACAGCCCCACTGGCACCATCAGCAGGCGTGCATGAGGATCGCTGCGGCGCTTGATGCCTGGAGTAGACAGACCGGGGCTGGGGAAGCAAACTTGGCGCCAGGCGTGATCTTCGCCGAGGACAATGATGTGGCCCCGGATGTAATATGGATCAGCCAGTCTCGCCGTGCCACGGCCCTCGGCCCCGATGGACATCTGTATGCCGCACCCGAATTGGTGGTCGAGGTATTATCGCCAGGTGGAGCCAACGAGCGCCGTGATCGGGAGGCCAAACTCAAGCTCTACTCGCGCCGCGGCGTGCTGGAGTACTGGATTGTGGATTGGCGTACCCAGCAGATCGAAGTCTACCGGCGCGAGCAGCTTGCCTTGCATCTCGTAGCGACTCTGTATTCTACGGATACCCTCACCTCTCCACTCCTGCCCGGGTTCGTGTGTCAGGTCGCAACGTTGTTTTAGGATAGCGCAGTGGTATAGGACGTGGACTTGCTACCGAGCGAGGACGTGATCAGCTCCTAGCCTGGATATTTCCTAAGCAGTCCCTCTTGCAGCTTCCGGAGTGGAGTCAGCTCCTGGGCGGGCGGACACGAGCGGATTTTTGAGTGCTCGTACCTAGGCGCCAGGGGTTTAAGGCCGGGAACTTGAATTTTGCTCTACAGGAAGTAGCTGCAGACTATCCCTTTTTTGCCGCGGTGGATGCTGATGAGCGGTTGCCAGTTAACTCAGAGGTAGTCATAGATGTCTTCCCGATTTAGAGTTCCTTATTGCCCCGAGTGGCCACACTACAAACTGAACTGACCCAGGGTGGTCTCCTGTGTGTGGGACGGCCTTGCCCCCTTCTGGCTGTCTTCACCGATCCTGCCGTGCGCTGGCGCTCGGCCGCAGCGTGTCCCCGGCACGGTCCTCTGGCCGGTAGCCTAGCCGCTGTTGCGCTCGGACAATCGACCAGATTTTCCATGTATTGTCCGATGTGGCATAAAAGACGTCATAGCCCAGTGATGGCGGTGCCTCGAGACACCGTCGTACAATCTGCGTGACGTCCCGATGCGACAGCCACAGGGTCATCGCCAACGCGGAAAACGTAGGGTCATCTGTCGCGAGCACCCAGCCAATCCGGAGGTGGAGTGAGGACACGTGGTGGTAGTCCCAGTAATAACTGCCCAACGCCTCGCCAAAGGCCTTGGCCGTGCCGTAGTAGCCGTCTGGCCGGATAGGGCAGGTCTCATCGAGGAGTGGATAAGCCGGCGGCACATCCTGGTAGCGCCCCTCCGTCATGGCCTTGTACGGCTCTTCCAGGTAGAAGCCTCCGGTGGCGTGCTGGGAACTGGCGCATACGACGCGCGACACGCCCGCCTGCCGTACAGCTTCAAACACATGGTACGTGCCCAGGATGTTGGTGGACAAATTCGACTCCCACGGACTGTCGACGCGCGGATCTGCAGCGAGATGGACAACCGTGTCCTGGCCCTGACACGCCTGCAGCACGTCCGGGAAGTCCTTCAGGTTCCCCACGACAGAGGGGATCCCAGGCACGGCCTGGAGGTCGAATGAGGTGAGTGCATAATGCGTCTGGAGCCGATCAATCAGGATGCGGCCAATGAGTCCCGTGCCACCTGTAATCAAGACAGCTTTTTTCGGTGTTGTCATCACATGCTCCGTGTGTATGGTAGGATCCCGTGACAGCGTATGGAGCGGGAATGCGCGTGATTGCCGCGTTTTTTGGCCTGTACGCTCCTGAGGTACGGCCCTCGCATATATCCGTATTCTCCTACGACGTCAAGAGGGTCAACCGCTGTACACAACGTGCAAACGGTTCAAAGAGAAAAATCCTTTTGCACGGTCACTCCCTCATACGCTAGGATGCAGTGGCATCGGACGTGCTTGCTACTGTATAACATGAGCGCACCCAGCCCTGCCATCCTGCCGACTCATGGCAGCCGTGCTACAAAGACGGGTCCATAACCTGACAACCGAAGGGCCTATCCATGATTCAGTTGCATGAGAAAGAGACGGGCGTCTTCTTGGGAACCATCACCAGCACCCAGTTGCAATTCCTGATCGATCAGCTGGAAGAAGAATCGACAGACGATACAGATTACTACATCGATCAAGCCACGCTTGACCTGTTCGAGGAGATGGGGGCAGAGGCCGACTTGCTCGCGCTGCTACGGCAGGCACTGGGTACGCGTGAAGGTATCGAGATTGTCTGGTCCCGACCGTAACTGTTTATCGGCATGGGCAACACTGCCCACACACCCTACCCCTCTCGCTTTATCAGGGCCACATGGCCAGTGTCTCCATGATTGGCCCTATGGAGAGTCTGCCCATGAAGCCTCGGATAACGCTCATCACCCTCGGTGTGGATGATTTGGAGACCGCCGTCAGGTTCTACCGCGATGGTCTTGGTCTGCAGACGGACGGCATTGTTGGCATAGAGTTCGCGTATGGGGCCGTCGCGTTCTTTGACCTGCAAGCGGGTCTAAAACTCGCGCTGTGGCCGCGTAAGAGCCTTGCGCACGATACGGGGCTTGCGCTTGGGAGCTCCAGCCCGACCGAGTTCACTATTGGTCACAATGTTGCTTCTAAAGTCGAAGTTGACGCCGTCATGACACAGGCCACGCAGGCAGGGGCAGTCGTGGTCAAACCTGCACATGATACTGTGTGGGGCGGGTACGCGGGCTACTTCCAAGACCCGGACGGGCATCTGTGGGAAGTGGCATGGAATCCCCAGTGGGTGGTCGAAGCGTGAGGCATCCCAGCCGGCTCGAGCGACACTGACAGCACACTCGGAGCTTTCCCGTCAGGCCGCGATTATCTCGCGCCTCCGATGAATCACACGATCGTCGGCGTCATGGTGCTCTCCAGCCCTCTGCGTATACGGCGTTTTGTTGCGCCCTGCGGCATGCTACTCTTCTCCCTGGACTATACAACCCAATACGCCCAGAGGAGAGTAAGACCATGGACCGTTGTAATGAGCTATGTACCAGAGAGGCGACCGGCCAGTGCGCGCTCTGTGAGGCGCTGGCTGAGCGCGACCGGTTCATCCGGCTGTGGATGAAAGGGGGGGTCCTGCGGGAGGGCCTGCGCGCTATGCAGCGCGGCTTCTCGCGAGCGCCAGAGGAACACAAAGCGGTGATATGGCGTTTCATCGCCGCTATCTGGCACCACGGGCAGTTCGAGGCCATCGACGAGGTGATTGCACCTACCTATGTCCATCATACCAGCCACACGGCAGGGGAAGGCGGCCACGAGGTGCACGGGCCGGATGGCGTCCGGGGCGCGGTGAGCGCGTGGCGCAGTGCGTTCCCTGATCTCCATTTTACCCTGGTAGACCTCCTCGTAGAGGGAGACAAAGTCGTCACGCGCTGGACCTGCTGTGGAACCCACCATGGCGAGTTCAGAGGGATAGCTCCGACAGGCAAGCGCGTCACGTTCACAGGGATGACGCTCTATCGCCTAGCCCAGGGGAAAATCGTAGAACAGTGGACAGTAGAGGACGGGATCAGTCTGTACCAACAGCTCGGGATCCTCGCGTCATGAAGGACCGAGGAGAGCCATGCGGCCTAGGTGAGCCCACGCTGGCACCATCCACGTCGAGCAGCGGGGGCGTCATTGTGCACGCCTCCTTGAGTGTCATCCTGCAAGCGGCAGGATGGCTGTTCACCTGTGAGGAATGAGTTCATGGAGTATACACAAGTCACGGCGGCGTCACTTGCCCGAGCCCAGGAGCGTATCCGAGGTACTTTTATAGAACTAATAGGTTTTCGTATTATTGAAGTTACTAGCGAGTGTGCAGTGGCAGAGATGCCCTTCATCCCACAGTTGCAGCAACTCACTGGCGTGTTTCACGCCGGGGCGTTGCTCACCCTGGCGGACACCACGGCTACCTTCGCCTGCATGTACTGGTCAAGTGGCACCATCGACCGCAGCGCCGAGCCATTCCCCTTTACGATTCAGCTCAGCACGAATCTTATCCGTAATACGAATCAGGGGACCGTGCGCGCTGAAGCCACTCCTGTACATCGCGGACGGACAACAATGGTGGTCGAAACGCGCGTCAGCGATGCGGCAGGACGGTTGCTGATGCTCGTGACGACCACGCATCTGTTGGTCGGGAGGTCAACGGCATGATAGACCTGGAGGCCATCGCTAAAGTGGGACAGCGTTGCCCGGTCGATGCGTCACCTGCTACAAGGTGCGCCGGATGCCCCTAACGTATGGCTCAGTAGCCCTTGTTCTATGAGTAGCATTCTATGCTGTATCACGACGTATCAAAGAAGGCAATTCTGTAAGAGTTAGAGCAATTGGGGTGTCCAGTTGATACCATGGCATACAACGGTGTGACACCCCGGTTGCAGTAGCGGTTGCAGTAGAGCGGAAGACGGCATCAGCAAGGCATGGCGCGCCAAAGTCTGCATAGTCCTCACCGACGCATCGTTAGGCCATCCCATGCTACACAGGTGCTCTACAGTCCTGACGAGACCCATGCTATACTCGGGCTACCGATCCACGGGGCTAGCCTGGCCCGCGAAAAGGCGTGTACTCCCGCGCCCTGCCCCGTGGCCTCTTGGGAGTGGTGGAGGAGGAGTCCCACCAGATGGATGCTTTGCTCCCGATGCCCGCGGAATTCGACGATGTATTCTTAAAAAAACTTGAGCAGGACTATACGACGCAGATTGGTGCGACCCGGCACGGCCCTTTTGCGCCGCCTGCGGTGCCGCTCTATGCCGAGATTCTCCAGAGCGCTCCATTCCAGGACTGTCAAGAAGATCACATATGCGGTGAGACGCAATATACCTCCAAACGCCAGTTTCTGGCACAGAATCGACCTAGACTTATTTGCACGCTGTTTTTGGCGTTGATCGAAGACCAAGTGGTAGAACAACACAGCAAGGCCACTGCCCAGGAGATGCCGTTGCGTACTCTAGAAGCCCTATGGCATCTCCGGGGCATGTGTGACCTGTTTGTCCAATTGCGAGAAACGAGAAATCTCTCTGAGGTGGCACAGTCGAAGACAGTCTATACTCGCAACGACAGGCTCCAGGGGGCAATCTCCACTGTACAGCGTGTGGTCCTGGCACTTACTCCTGATGACTATGCCTCCTTGCATCGCCCTAGACTCTATAGCCTATTTGCCCGCATGCGCGCCGCTTTTGACGCCTATGGCCCCACAGATAAACGCTTCAACCAGACGGCTAAGGACTACGCCATTGCCTCGATTCTGAAACACTGTGGGCGTGAGACAGGCGACACGCGCACTGTGGTAGC
>JBMDXC010000122.1:0-3330 GCA_048594805.1 Candidatus Entotheonellaceae bacterium
CCGGGGGTACAGAAACCGCATTGCAGGGCATGGTGCTCCTGAAACGCCTGCTGCAGCGGATGTAGCGTGTCGCCCTGGGCCAGGCCCTCGACAGTCATCAGTTCGGCGCCATCGGCCTGCACGGCAAGCATGAGACAGGAACGCACGGCGGCACCGTTGTATAGGATCGTACAGGCCCCGCAGACCCCATGTTCGCAGCCAAGATGCGTGCCGGTGAGGTTCAGCTCCTCGCGCAGGAAATCGGCCAGTGTCATGCGCACGGGCGCCGTGCGTTCATAGACTGTGCCGTTGACGGTGAGGTGGATGCTACGTGTTGCCTCCATGGTGTGTGCCCTCAGTAGAGATACTGGCCGCCGTTCACGTGAATCGTCTGGCCAGTAATGTGGCGCGCTTCGTCGGACGCCAGAAAGACGGCCAGATCAGCGACGTCTGCAGGGGTGCCCATGCGCCCGAGCGGCACCTGCCGTCCAGCTGCCTGCAGTTCCTCTTCCGACATACCATAACGGGGTTGCGCCGTATCCGTAGTGCCGGGGGCAATGGCGTTCACCCGCACCCGGTAGGGCGCCAGTTCCAGCGCCGTGGCACGTGTCACCCCCACAATGCCAGCCTTACTGGCAACATAGTGCACACCCCGGGGCGAGCTGCGAAACGCCGCACTGGAGGCGAGATTAATCACCGCGCCAGGACGGCCACGCTCAACCAGCTTCTGCGCTACCGCCTGGGTGCACAGGAAGGTGCCTTTGAGATTGACGTTGAGGACCTCATCCCACTGGGCCTCAGTCATATCGAGAAACTCGACGCGGGGAAAAATACCGGCATTGTTCACCAGGATGTCGATACCGCCAAGGCTCTCACCCGCCTCCACCATACGCCGGACATCGGCAGTCCGGGCCACATCGCCAGCCAGAGGCACAGCCTGTTGTCCCAGAGTGCGAATCTGAGAGGCAATCTCTTCCGCCGCAGCCTGGTTGTCCAGGTAATTAATCACCACACTGGCCCCCTCACGACCATAGGCCAGGGCGATCGCCTTACCAATGCCCTGCTGCGCACCGGTCACTAACGCTATCTTCCCTGCTAAACGCATAGATCGCCTCCTCAGTGCTGCACACGGGTACTGCGTACCGCAATTGGCCCTGCCAAACTGGCAGGGCAACTAGCCGTGCGCAGCACCCAGTTTGGCGGGGTGCGTTGTGCTGTTGCGAGGCTCGTATACCACGTTAGGCAAACAAACCACGCGGCACACGGTAGCCGAGTTCACGGCCATCCGCCTGGACATACAGCGTGCCAAATTGCACCACCCTGATCTGCGCGGCTGGCACAGGCGTGCGCAAGGTGATCGTCTCCCTGGCAAAATCTATGTGCATGATAAGTGCCAGACCGATACCCTCGTTGCGTCGGTTCGCAATCCCACAGAGGAGATGGCGTTCGAAGCCGACGGGCAGCACATGCACACCGGGTGTGTCCATCGGTTCCGCCTCGGTGATCGCCAGTATGCCCTCGGCCGTGTGCTCAGCGTACAGAAAATCCTTCTGCGCGAGCTTCCTCCCCGTGAACAGGAGGGCACGTTGAAAAATCACCTGGCGCAGCGCCAGTTCGACCGTGGAGGCCGTGGCGAAATACGCCCCAAAGGCCCGCTCGCGCGCGGCCCGGCGCTGCTCGAAAGTCTTTGGTGTGGCGTATGCTGAGGTCGGCAGGCGCAGGATGCGATAGTGGCGATACGCCTGCAGGAGCGTACGCAACTCGCGGCCGTGTTCGAGGGCCACGATCACGTCTGGCCGGATGGCCTCGATCTTATAACTTTTGAGTACGCGTCCTGGACCAGTCACAAAGCCAGTCGTGTTGATGATAATATAGGCGGCCTGCGCCGTGTCCAGCAACTGCCGCACACCAACGATCATCGGCAACAGATGCCCCGCAGGGCTCGTCGCCCCAAGAAAATACCAGGCTACCGGTGGCACCTCGGCCAGGGACTGAGCCACCTCAGGATACCCCAGGGTCAGCGTTGCGGGCGGGCCGATGTCTTTCTGTCCCACATCTGTATCGACTACGGCCACACGCCGGCCAGTCTCCAGGCAGCGCCGGATGAGAAAGCGACAGTACGTGCTCTTGCCGCGATCAACGGCACCAAGGACGAGGATTTTGCGCCACCTGTGTCGGACAATCTGGTCTACCGACCAGTCCCAGGCTGGGAGAATATCGAGCATTGGCTCCATAGTGCTACGCCCTAATGCTGTGTACGGCTAGTTCCCCGCCACACTGGCGGGGCCAATTGCGGTACGCAGTACCCCCGCCAGTGTGGCGGGGGAGGCCCGACCCTACTCCCTAATAACCCGGCGAGCGCCACTCCAGGGCGAGCAACGCATAGCGGATAAACACTCCCCCACCAGGCTGGCCAAGCGGACCGTTGACGGCGAGCACGGCAATAGTGTACTGCTGCCCTGGCTGGGGTTCCGTGGTCACCACCACACGCTGCGGCACGTTAAAACCCTGCACAGCACCGCGCTCACGGTCACAGACGCCGTTGATCCAGATCTCGCCGTAGTCATCGACACAGGTTTCAAAGAGCAACCGCCCACTCCGGATGTCCTGCCCCTGCACCGTCTCCGGCAGAGTGACCTTGATACGGTACCAGGCAAACGTAAAGCCGTGCGAACGTCCCGGCGTGATGTCGTGGCATACCTCCCATGCGGTATCGTCATAATCGGGGAGGCGTGCCGGGCTCCCCTCAGCCTGTGCGATGAGGCCTTCATTGGGCTGGCCAGGAATGAAGCCTGGGGCAAAACGCCACTGGCCCTGCACGGCGCGTAAATCGGCTGGGTCCTGAAGATTTAAAATGGCTCTTGGCATGCTCGTGGTGCTCCTGATGTGCGGTGTCCTATAAACGCTCGCGCATGTCTTCAATCTCCGCCATAAGGTTCCGGTCGCCACTGCGTACGGCTGGACCCCAACCACGTTCCAGAGTCTGGCGAACCATGTCTGGTTGGTTGCTCTCCTCATAGGCCCGTGCCAGGTATACGTAGACAGCCGCGTATTCTGGGTCGACCCTAACCGCTTCCTCAAAGTAGGGAATAGCCTCACTATATTGGCCCAAACTCAACAATTCATTCCCCAGGCCGAAGAGGAGCATTGTGTCGTGTGGCTCCTGCTCCAGCAATTGTTTCAGTGCCTCAATGCGGTCTTCACTCATCCTGCTCTGCTCCTTCTCCCCGGCGCTGGCACCCTGCCTATGGCGCCACATTGTACGCGAGGTTGGTGTCTGGTACCAGCCACTCTCAATACAGGTTGACGGGGCAGCGTCTGGCAGGTACGTTCACAGGCAGCGAGAGCCGT
>JBMDXC010000123.1:0-5082 GCA_048594805.1 Candidatus Entotheonellaceae bacterium
ACCTCTTTAAAGGAGACGGGCACGCTAATGATGCGTCCATCGAACTCCGGGATCGCTACACTCATGGCCGTATCGAGAGGCGTCAGGCCGGCGTCACTCTGCGCCCACTCCGCATGGCTGCTGGTGCTGGTGATGGCCTGAATGATCGGCAGGTTCATGGCTTCGAGAAATTCGACGGACCAGCCCTCGGCGACTGTCACACCCTGGACCGCCAGTAAGCCCATGCTGTAGCTGAGCGTGCTGATCAGACAGGCGACCCGAGGGGTGCTGTGGTCATCGAGGAGCAGATCCCGGAAAGCCGCCGGGGGTCCCTCTGTGCCACGCAGGCTGTAGCAGAACACCGGCAACACGTTGCACCCTTGCCCTTCGACCGCCTTGATCAGGGCATCGACGAACTCCCGGTTGCCGCTCATCCAGTGCGTACGGTAGAACAGCACGCCCACGGCAGGACGGCTGGCTTGCCAGCGCGTGCTGAGGTACTGTTCCAGAGATATCTGCTCCGGACAGGCAGGGTGGTAGATACCGCACTCGGGCAGCAGCGCCGGGGGCTCAAAGCCATAGCCCGTCATGAGCAGCGTGTCAGACAGGAAGAGCAGCAATTGTTTGATATTTTCAACCCCACCGTGCCGGAGGTATTCGAAGGCTTCACCTACAAGCGCAGCGGGGGCGGTGGAAGCCGCGGTCAACTCAGCATCAACGTGCTGTTCGCCGGACCAGGCGAGCACAGGGATACCCTGCTGTCGGCAGTATCTCACGAGCGCATCGAATCCCTCTTCCCAGGCGCGGCGTCCTCCGAGCAGGCGCACGAGCACCATCACGGCCCCGGCTACCAGCTCTGCCGGCCCCAGCTCAGACGGCAGACGGGTAGGGTTGACGGCCTTGAGGGCAGGAAAACCCTCGGGCAGGTCGCGCGCCACCCTGCTCAGCGCCAGGATTTCCGTATCGGCGGTGGTCACAAAGACGATCATGTCCAGCACTCCCTCAGGCAGTCGGTGTCACCCGCTGCATCGTAATGACGAAATGCGTTGCAAAATGGCCTTCCCCCTGGTCCACTTCCAGGCGTTCTTCAAAGCCATATGCCGTCGGCCGTAGGATCTTGCGCGCCTGCCGCGCAGCGTGGTGGGCATCGGGCCGCTCGTCGAACATCACGGCGTCCCCATCAAGCTGCAGATGAAAATCGTGCACACCGCCGCCATCAGTATAGGCCCGGGCTTCAATGCCCTCGGTCTGCGGATTCACTCCAATCGCCACAAAGGCATTATGGGTATCCTTGCGCCCGTCAGCCAGTGTGTAGGTCACCCCCATACGCAGTGCGATACAGCGCCCCCCGGCCTCCCAACTCCCCACGAGTTCTTTCTGGAAGGGCTCAGGTCGCGTTACTTCTTGCCCTTCCCCCTGAAAATGGCCAAGCAGAAATTGCAACTTCCGCAGGGCAACGCTGCCGTGGCCGTGCTCATGCTCATGCACCGGATCAAACAGGAAGGGGTCGGCGCTGCCTGGCTCGGTGAGCAGCGTGCCGGCCGACGCGGCGCGCTGGGCGAAGCCGCGCACCGCCTGCCAATCAGCGTCCTGGGTGAACTGAGCGAACATCGTACTGCGCTGTCCCACCCGCAGGGTAGCCACGGGGGCCTGCTTGCAAGGTCCCTGACACTCCGTACTGGACAGGAGCAAGCGACTCTCGTCGAGGCCCTGCCGCAGCGCCTGGTCTGACACATCGAATTTCTGCCTCCGGTGACAGGGGCGTCCCATACAGAGAAACAGGTGGGCTGGCCCCTGCAAAAAGCGCTCCTGTGCCCGTGCTAAAGCGGCGGTAAGTTCGGGCTCCGTTGGCGCCAGTCTCTGGCGTGTCAGTTCAGCCCGCCAACCCCTGATCGCTGCTTCTGTCCAGGAGCCCTGCATTTGGACTACGAAGCCCAAGGCCAATGCCTCGAGGTTTGCTGGTGGACGCGTACGTTGCTGCTTCATAGCCATCCTCCTATGTATGGAACTCCTGGTGCACTGATCCGGCGTCACAGACCGGGAGCAATGGCAGGCATAAAAAAACCCCAACCTCGAGCGATTGGGGTCACAGCACAGTGCTGACACCGTTCCCCGCGACTGCGTCGGCGGAGGGGTGCCAGTTTAACGGCGCCCCTTCCCCTCGAAAGGTTTCGTCCGTCAGTCAGAAAGTCAGGCAGGTGTCCTGGCTTGCGGCGTCATCCTACTCTCTGCACCTTCCCGAGCCTGTTCGCCTCAGTGGTCTCCGCAGATTTCGTTCCGCATACAGTTGCGGGGCAGCGCTGGCTTTGCACCAGCTTCCCTACTCACAGGCATCGCATGTGAGCCCTTGACTTTCAGCGTATAAGGTAAACCGCCTCTATACTACGAGACCTCTGTTGGCCTGTCAATACGGAATGGCTGGCTAGCAGTCGGCTCGTTGCCATAGCAGAGCATTGTGGAGGAGCAGGGGAGAGTGCCAAACGAACCCATGCTTGATGAGCGCAGAAGAGGACAGAAGAATATCGTGTAATCGACATCCCTGCCGCAATCTGCTGACAGGGCATCCGTCACAAGCGGTTTACAGAGGTGCTAGAAGATGGCATCCGCCTTGGCCGGGATACAGGCGTGCTAGACTGCTCATGGCGGTCTAGCACGCCTATGGAGTCACAAAGATGGACGTGCGCAGTCTAGCACCATAAAAAACTGGGCTTCACCGCGGTCCGCTGTCTAGTCCGCCTCAAGATGGTGCTATATGGACATGCGCGATCTTTGCATGGTATTTTGCTGTGCTTGATAGCCTCCAGCCGTATAGTATTATGTTCGGCTTCTAGTCGAGTGGGCTGCGAACGGCTTTCGCACCACGATTCAGGACATGGGTATAGATCATGGTGGTCTTCACGTCTTGATGTCCGAGCCATTCCTGCACGGTCCGAATAGCGTAGCCGGCTGCCAGCAACTGCGTGGCGAACGAGTGCCGGAGCGTATGGCCACTGCCGCGCTTATCGAGTCCCGCCTGGCGTATCGCCTGTTTGACCGCCTTTTGGAGTACTGTTTCGGACAGATGATGTCGGCGTTCACGCCCGGAGCGTGGATCGAGAGACCGTTTGGAGGCTGGGAAAACGTATTGCCACTCCCACGATGTTCCGGCGTGCGGGTCTTTGCGTGCCAAAGCATAGGGCAAATAGACCTCTCCATAGTCTGCAGCAAGGTCTTCCTCATATAACAGCTTTGTTTTGGCAAGCTGTCGTTGCAGTGCCTCCTCTAACGACTGCGGCAGTATTGTCACTCGGTCTTGCGCGCCTTCACCATCACGCACGATGAGTTGACGATAGGCAAAATCAATGTCCTTAACACGAAGACGGACGCATTCCATGAGGCGGAGCCCCGACCCATAGAGGAGGCTTGCCATCAGATGGGGTATACCGACGAGATGGGCCAGGACCTTTGTGACTTCTTGCCGTGCAAACACGACGGGCACCCGTCGCAATTTCCTAGCATGTTCGATGTCTCCTAATTCTGGGAAAGGCTGTTTGAGGACGTCACGGGAGAGGAAGAGCAGTGCCTGCAACGCAACATTTTGCGTGGAAGCCGCTACCTATCCCTCCACGGCTAGATGGATCAGAAAGGCACGGATTTCTGGGGCGCCCATGTCCGCAGGGTGGCGCTTATGATGGAAGAGAATAAAGCGCCTGGCCCATTTGCACATATGCCTTTTCCGTTCTGATACTTAGGTGTTTGAGGCGTATGACATGCCGCATCTGAACGAGTAATTTTGTTTTTGACTCCATAACCTCTCCTGGACTATGATAGTCGTACTTTTTCCTGGAGCCTGCGGGTTGATTCTTCTTGTCTTCTCTCAAGCCACAACCCTCCCTACGCGCCGCGAGCCCAGGAAGTATAATATCTGTCCGAGTAGTTCCATTTGTGCAGGCACCCTGCAAGCAGAATCTGTATAAGACCCTTCATAGGTAGATTATGCTGCTCGCATCTGTATAAAACCGGCATCGCCTGGCAAAGGCTGCTCAAAGCTAGAAAAATGCACCCAGCGCTGGTATTAGACCGTGAAAGGCAGTCTTTGCTAGGGTTAGACAGCGAAGAGCGGTAAAAAGTGACAAAGGCTGCCATCAGCCGTAATTTACCCCTGTTCGAGGCGCTTAGACGGCTGGTTGCCGCACAATTATAAGTTCGGCTCCGCTTGCGCACAGGCGCAGAGTAAGCGAGAATGGTTGAAAACAAACAGCGTAAGCAACGACATATACATGTGTACCAGTCTCGTCCAGAAAGAAGAGTCACATCTATGACCACACTGCTTGAAAAAGCCCTGGCTGAAGTAACGAAACTCACACCAGAAGCCCAAGATGCTATTGCTGCACTCATCCTAGAGGAACTCGACGATGAGCAGCGATGGGATACGACGTTCGCTGCGACACAACTCCAACTTGCTAAACTCGCGGAGAAAGTGCGCGAGGACATCCGTGCGGGCCGCGTACGCAAAATAGGACGCGAGACGCAGTGAACTCGTATGTGACGGAAGATTTTCTGGTCTCTTACCGACAATTGCCCGCACAGATCAGAGAGCAAGCACGGAAAGCGTACCGGCTCTGGAAGCAGAATCCATACCATCCCAGCCTGCACTTTAAGCGAGTCCACACGACAGAGCCTCTGTACGCAGTCCGTGTCGGACGAGGATGGCGCGTCTTGGGTTTACGTGAGGGAGAGGCTATCTACTGGTTTTGGATCGGTTCGCACGCCGACTATGATCGCCTCTTATCCCAGTTGTAAGGCTACCACTGTGTTCCACAGCAGCGTTCACAAAGATATTGCTCGGTACGTTGGGCGCGAGGAGTGTGAGGGACCAGATGGGGACGCGGATTCTGGAGCACTTCCCCTGCCGAACAACGCCTTGCAGCTGACTGCCTCCAGCGTCCGCTACGCTCCCGCTTCTGGCAGCAGCTGAAGGCTGGCGTTCGGCTTTAAGCGATCAGATGGAGAGGAGGTGAGGTCTTATGGCCTGGCCACCGTAAGTACCCTTCCATGCAGAGAGTGAGGCTGGCATTGCCCGAGGCCGATGCGAGCGCTCTTCTCGATTCTCTGGTCTCGACG
>JBMDXC010000124.1:0-3536 GCA_048594805.1 Candidatus Entotheonellaceae bacterium
AAAGAGCTTTAAATCGCGCCCGATGCGGCGATGATCGCGGCGCCGCGCCTCCTCGATCTGCTTTTCATACGCCTCGAGCTCTTCCTGCGTCTCAAAGAGAGCACCATAGACGCGCTGCAGCATGGGGTTCTTCTCACTGCCGCGCCAGTACGCACCGGCAATGCTCATGAGCTTGAAGGCAGGAATTTCGCCCGTATGGTTCACGTGTCCACCACGGCAGAGGTCGGTGAAGGCAGCGTGCGTGCACTGCGTGATGTTGCCGTCCTCGATGTCCTGCAGGAGGTCGAGTTTGAAGGGCTGCTGGCGCCAGCGCTCTTCGGCTTCGGCACGCGTGATGGCTGCCATGTGAAAGGCATGCTGGTGCTTGATGGAGGTGCGCATACGTGCTTCGAGCCAGGCGAGATCCTCCTGCGTCAGTGGACGGGGCAGGCGGAAGTCATAGTAGAAGCCCGTGTCGATGGGCGGCCCGATGCCGAGTTCAGCCTCGGGCATGAGCTCAAGCATGGCCTCGGCGAGCACGTGGGCGGCAGAATGCCGCATACGGGCCAGGCGCTCAGCCTGGGGAAGCGCCGCGAGATCAACGTGGGATGCAAGTGGTTCGGGCATGAAAGTCCTCCTGTGGCGGCTAGCGGCTCCGCTGCGAACTGCATAGCCCCCCTGCACTGCCATTGTACCCGTTAGGCGGTCGCCAGCGCCACCAGTTCCGGGGCGTCTTCCCACCAGTGAATCGGGCTGGGCCGCAGCACAGTGCTCTTCGGCAGGCGATACCAGAAATCCTCTTTCATCACCCCAATGATACGCGACAGCAAGAAGGCCAGGAAACCCGCTTCGACCTGTTCGGGCACCATACGAATGAGACCAATCATGACTTTCGTCGCCCAGGAATAGGCGTCCACGTTGGCTTCTTGAAAGCCCATATTCGGATGCCGTTCCAGGATCTCGTGTACGCCCACTTTGTAGTGGGCACGGGCAAAACGCAGCAGCGGATGCCCATTATGGGGAAACTCTTCATCGAGCTCATCGAGAAGACCGAGCGTGCGCGGATCGCCCTCTGGGCTGCGCAGCACACGATGGCCAATAGCCATAGCCGCATCATACGTGTCGAGCCAGCGGTTCCACCAGGTACTGAGCGCCTGCTCATTGGCATCGATGCCTACATCCGTCACGGCACTGAGCATCTGGCCACCGGCGAACGGCGCGGCACCACCATGGTCCCGCCCCCACAGACCGGAGGCGGCAGCGGCGTACACGTGCCAGGGCGACACGGCACTCGAACCGACCACGACGCCGGCGAACGTGCTGATATTGCCTGGATCGTGATAGGTCATATTGTTCAAGAGCCGATTCATAACGCGCAGCTGGCGCTCACGGTCCACACTCCCGGTGTAGGTGCCTAAGGTATCTACAAAGGCCGTGACAAAATCCGTCCCGGCCACCGGGTCGATCACGTCCTTGTTCAGATACTTGCGGCGGAAGTAAGCGGCCAGGAACACCGAGGTTTCGGCAAAGATTTTCAGCCAGTCGGCCATCACATCAAAAGGCGTGACGCCACCCGGACGCCAGTCTCTGTAGACACGCTCTACATTAGAGCCATTCGAGCGCACCATTAAAAAGGCATTGAGCGCCGAGGTCATCGACATCTGGGACGTGGCGTTGACAAACGCCACCAGTTCGTCCTTGCGTTTACCCTGTACCAGATCCAGGCGCGCCCGATCGAGGATATCCTCAAACGAGGCCACCAGGTCGCTTTCCGGATCGCGGATGCCCAACAGGATGGTGAGGTTATTTATTGAGTACGACCGACGCCCCAGGGTGCGGATGGAGTCCTTTACAGGATCAAGCCCCAGCAAGAACCCGTGCATGGGATCGACATGGGTAAAACACGGTCCGCGGTTAACAAGATATTTGACGCCTCGACTCCCGGCCAGATGGGCCGTCAGGGTCGAACCAGGGATCATGGTCTCACCGACACCGCCTTTGTCAGTTATACGCGCGATGATGTCATCCCACACATGCATGCGCTCTTCCAGAGCCGCTTTGAATTGGGTACCCTGAAGAAGTTCGTCGGTTGAGAGCCCGTCATGCATAAGACCAAAAGCCATGGCGAGATTCCTTCTCTGAAAAATATTGATATGGCGACTAATCGCTTACATCTATAGCCTGGCGAGTGACACTGCCCTCATACGTGTATCGTGCCGAGGACAGAGAGGGGAGCGTCGTCGCTAACGATCCTGCATGTATGGAGAAATATGGCGCTATGCTATGAATAGCACGAAGCCCGTACGTGTGCAAGAGGGGATTGCGTTGCGCTTCTGTCGTCACGTTGTGTTCGCGGACCAGACATGCCATGATAAAGCGTTGTCAACGCGTCGGCATTGCCTGACAGTCTGTCTCGGGCTGTCGGTCCTTGCCAGGAGGAGAACGAAGCATGCAGCGTGTGACGTCCACGCCTGACTTTGAGGCGCTTGCACTCCCGGCCATTGCGGTCGTGGATAACCTGGTGCGAGAACGACTCTACAGTGTCTCGTTTACCATTCCCGAGTTTACCTGTGTCTGTCCCATGACTGGTCAGCCAGACTTTGCGACCTTGCGTGTCACGTATGTCCCGGATAGGAGTCTCATTGAGCTGAAAGCGCTCAAACTGTATATCAATGCCTATCGCAATGTCGGCATTTTTCACGAGTTTGTGACCAATAAAATCCTCAGCGATCTCGTCGCTGCATGTCAGCCGCTCCGCATGGAGATCGAGGGCGATTTTAACGTCCGCGGTGGCATCAAAACGGTCATCAAAGCGGCGTATGAACGCCCCCCGGCGGCGTAACAAGGCAGGCGGCACACTCCACCAGGGTTTCAGGAGGGCGCAGTTCCATCACCACAAAGGCCACGGCCGCCACCGAAGGAGCAATACCATGGATTTTGGTATCACCATCGCCACTGCAGCCGATTCCTGGAAGGTCGTCAAACGTGATGAGGAGAGGTAGACATAATATCGCCCAAAGGAATAGCGGCTGTGATGCGTGCTGGCTGGTCGGGGTCGAAGGTCACGCGGATATCCAGGGCTGCGAGGGCCAGGCGCTTCTCATCATAGCTGAATGTGGCGAGCTGGTTGCGGATACGCACGCAACACTCTGTGAGAGTCTCCACCTGCGCTCTGGCCAGATGAATCGCCTCCACTTGCCGGTCGATGTCCTCACGTTCCGCCTGGAGCGCCTGCCGAGCGGTCGCCACTGCAGCCCGTCGCATCTTGTACTCGGCGAGGTCAATCACCTCACCCACATACGCTTCATGCCAGCGGTGCTCTTGGCGGTCACAGCGGTGTAGCGCTGTATCTAAGGTCCGCTGCTGCGCGGCCAGGTCCTGGAGCTGGGTATCCGCACTACCCTAGTGCCTGGAGACTTCCGCCGCAATGATATCGGGGTGCATCAGGGCGCACTCGACTTCCGTCCACACCTCCTGCTCGATATCCACCGCCTTCACGCTTGTCCGGCATCGTTCATCCGGTGGCATGCTCCAGACGCTACTGCACCTGTAGCGCC
>JBMDXC010000125.1:0-3405 GCA_048594805.1 Candidatus Entotheonellaceae bacterium
TTTGTGATCCGATCGAGTGGTGCGGGACATAGCTCACCTCCTCAGTTGAGATGAGTATGCCCGTTGTCCACGATGTGCTGACTACAGCTAACACTTATGTCCACGATGTGCTGACTACACTTCGTGTCCACGATGTGCTGACTATCGACAGGTAGGCAATCGTGCGGGGGTGTTGCCGCGCCATCGGGAGGCCCTATCAGCAAAGCTGCCATGAAAACGTCCTGGAGTAGGGATATTGTGAAAGAAAAGTGCCAGGAATATCAAGGCATTTCTTTGAAGATTGCGTCTCGCGAAAAGGAGCCTTTTCGTTGCTATCACCTCCTCCCGGGCCGCCGATGGGGGATGCGGGACCCGGAGAGTAGGGGACCCCTCAGGCAACGGCTCACGCCAGCCGTCGATGCCTGTGGAGAGGGAGCCAAGGGCCACGACGGCTCAGCAGTGCAGCAAAGGCTTGATTTTATTGGAGAAGTAGACTGCCTATCTCTCTAAAGCATTGATTTTGCGCGCGCATGAAATCGGGACTTTCTGCATCGATTGTACGGGTACCCCGATCAAAGCGAAAAATCGTCACCATTAGCCAGTACCCCTTGAACGTGGAATCCTACGGCCCAAGGAACATTTTGTTGACCAGCATGGCTTCACGGACCAACTGTTTGGACTTTATCATCTGCTGGGTTTTTCCTTGATGCCGCGTCTCAACGTGCGCAAGCAACAACTCTACAAGCTGGATCGCACCCAGCACTATGGCCGTCTCGACGAGGTCATCCGCGGCACGGTCGATACGGCACTGATCCGGGAACAGTGGGATCAACTGGTGCGGATTGCCGCCTCGCTCCGCAACCGCACAGCCCCGGCGCATGTCGTGTTACGGCGCTTCGCCAGTAGTGCCCCGTCGGACCGCTTGGCCAAGGCGCTCACCATGCTGGGTCGGGCGCTTCGCAGTCTCTACCTGTTGCGCTATATCCATGAGGAGGACCTCCGTGCGCGGATGCAACTGCAAGTCAACCGAGGGGAAGGCCGGCCTCAGCTTGCCCGCCGCCTCTTTTTTGCCAACCAGGGAGCCTTTCAGATTGGCGATTACGAAGAGATCATGAACAAGGCGACGTGTCTCAGTCTACTCTCCAACGCGGCTCTGGTGTGGAATACCGTGCACATGTCGCAGATCCTTGACCAGTTGCGAGCCAGCGGTGAGACCATTACCGATGAAGAATTAGCCCGGATTTCTCCCATGGCCTTTGCCCATATCATTCCCAATGGCACCTACTTCGTCCAGAGGGCGCACTCACAAAGCAATCAGGGAGCCAATGGACACATCAACCTACCAGATGTGGGGCGAAATTAAACGTGTGACGGATGAAAACGGGGTTCGAGGAGGCTGACCGTAAATTTTTCGGCGTTAGCAGGTGGAACCCCGGGTTGGCGCTCGCTGGGGGAGACGCGAATCCAGCCGCGTGGCCGTTGGAGAATTTTGACTCCTGTATTCGGTGGAGGCCGTCCCAAAGCAATCGATCCCGAGACGTTTGCCATGGCGGTGCAGCTCTATCAGGCCCAGACGAGCTCGGTGCAGAGTCTCTGTACGCGCCTCGGCATTGCTCGTCGGACATTCTATCGCTACTTAACCGCCCGCCCTGTGAAGGAGACTTAGAAGTCATTGAGAATGAAGCTGCTCCGGCTAGATTGCCGATGGTGACAGCTTCGCTCTCACTGGGCCCACTTGCGCGGGTCGAGCCAATGGACGGTAATGACATAGAGATGGTCATTAGCTTGGTCATAGCCCACCGAGACATACAGGGGATGATTGTCTTCCTGCATCCACATGAGCAGACACTTTGGAAAGGGTGTGGCTCTCGGGCGTTGCTCGATGATGTCCCCCTCGGTCAATACCCGTATAGCCTGCGCTCGGGTAATGCCGCGATCCTGTGCCCGCAGCAGCGCATGGTAACGCCACGTAATGCGTCCGGCACGGGCTGCGGTCTCCAAGACGACCACCTACCCCACCTGCAGGGGGCTCCGCGTCACACGCACTAAAGCACCTTGACACCCTTTTGCCTCTTCTCTACTATGCGGCCTATCAACGTATATCCAGTGCTGGCCTGTATCGCCTGATGTTCCCTTATTGCTCCGGTGCTATCGGAAAGCCGGAAGCCCTTACCCCCCATTTCTCTGCCGCCTGATAGCATGCAGAGATGCTCTGGAGGTTGGTGATGCACATACCTGACAATACCATGGAATCGCCGGTTGACCTGTCTATTGTTATTCGCACCCGCAATCAGGCCGACAGTTTAAGGCAGATCTTCGAAGCCTTGGCGGCCCAGCAAGGTAGTTTCAAATGGGAAATCGTCATCGTTGATCACGAATCCCAGGATGAGACCGTTGCACTATGCAAACAATATAAAGCTCGTCTTATCCCTATCTGCCATGAGGAATTCACCCACGGGCGTTCCCTGAATCTGGGGATGAGTCAAGCGCGTGGCGCACTCGTCTTGATGTGTAGCGCCCACTCGGTCCCGGTGGGGGCCCATTTTCTTGAAAGCGTCGTGGCTCCGTTTACGGATCCCTGTGTGGCCGCGGTCCGATGTCTCGCGAACATTGATCACCAACAGCTGGGCGAGTGGTACAAAACGCGGGATGTGCACTATGGCTCGCTGGAAGAGCAGACAACCGCGGAGGCGGGGATAGAGTGGCAGAGGCAGTATCCTTCCGCGACATGTTGCGCGATTCGGCGCTCCGTGTGGGAACAGATTCCATTTGACGAGCACCTCGAATTTATGCACGATAAGTTATGGGCCTCGCAGGTGCTTCAGAAAGGTTTCAAGATCAGTCGGTGCGCAGCCATCTATCTCCATGTGCGTCAAAGGGGGTACCTCGAAAACTGGCGTCGAGAAAATCGAGCCTATAGAGACTTATATCGCGCCAGGGGATATCGTCCCTTGAGGGGGTCTCAGTGTCTCGTCCGCATAGTGAGAGCCGCACTGTTGACCCCGCTTGTGGCCATGAGATACTTTGGGCAAAACGTCATGATGAGTGTGGGTTTAGTAACGATCCCATGGCAGGCGAAATTGCCCCCGCAGGTCCGCCCCCCTGATTATTTCCAAAGCCGGCAATCTAGAGTTTTCCCCCTCTCCAGACGTCCCATTGGGGTGAACCGCAATGGGGGTATGCGCTTAAGGCGGGACAGTTGACATATGACTGCCGTTACTCAACAATGCACGGCATGCCCGTCACTGGCGGCCGCGGCTTTAGAGGCCTGAAACCATTGTAGTATACTCAAAATCAACACCTCGTGACTACAACACCTGTAAAATCAGTGTGTAATGCAGTAATGGCAATCTCCTTGAGGCGGCAAAGCTAGCAAACATGAATCAAATTTGCACTTTTTTGGCCTATGCAAGAAACCTTTGATCA
>JBMDXC010000126.1:0-2999 GCA_048594805.1 Candidatus Entotheonellaceae bacterium
CTGGCGGCGACGTAGCGCAACTGCTTGATCATAGTTTTCTCCTTGCTTTCTCTAACCCTGTCTTTCGACAGGGTTGGTGGAGTAGTGAAGTACCTTTCAACTTTTATTAAAATAACATATTTTGTCTATATATACAATGAATAATTATGAGACAAATTCTAGAAATTTTATGTATGTTTATATAAATACATAAAAACCGATATATTCGGTCCCATTAAGCGAGGTCGCTCAATGTATCAGAGTCGGGATCACATCAGCGTATCGGCCCAGGCGTTTTTCGCGCCCTATGGCGATCGCCTACTCACTGTGACTCGGTTTGGAAACGCATCACCACCATGGCACCATCACCTATCCGCACCAGATGTTGGGCGCCGCGCTCATGCACCCCGATAAGCGCGCAGTCATTCCGCTCATGCCCGAGCCGATTATCAAGAGACGGCCCGGAGAAAGAGGATTGTGAGCGCAGTGCCGCCAAACGCTTTATCACGACATGGCGCCAGGACCATCCCCCCCTTAAGGTGATCATCACCGAAGACAGCCTGAGTGCGAACGCTCCCCATATCCTATTGCTGCACGATCACGACCTCCAGATGTTGTGGCTGTCAAAGAAGGGGACTGGGGTACTCGTTCCACGGTCGGTAACGAGGGAGAGGACGTCAAAGGAGCACACAGCCAGGGGCCATCAAAGATATAACACAGTAGTGTTTGCACTTCAGCCCTGTGGCGCGGATCAACGTGCGATATAGCGGGTAATATCGTCCTTAAAATACTTGATCACTGACAAAATCGGATTCGGCGCGGCCTGCCCCAGGCCGCAAATGGACGTCAGTGTCATCGTCTCCGACAGTTCTTCAATCAGCGCCAGATCCGCTGCCGACCCGTGTCCATGCAAGATGCCCTCTAGCAGCATGACGATCTTCTCCGAACCGACCCGGCAGGGCACGCACTTGCCACAGGATTCGTTGCGGAAAAAGCGCCCTACGTTAAGGGCCAGTTCGAGCATACACGTCCCCTCGGCAATAGCCACGACTGCCCCTGAACCGAGCATGGAGCCCACAGCTGCCAGGGCGCGGAAATCCAGCGGGGTATTGGCCATGCTGGCTGGTAAAAAGCCCGATGAGGCCCCACCGGGTGCGAAGGCTTTGAGTCGCCAGCCATGACGCAGGCCACCGGCTAGCGCAAAGAGTTCGGTTGCCGTGATCCCCAGGGGTACCTCGTAGACGCCCGGATTTCTGACGTGTCCACTCACCGCCAGAAATTTTAAACCGCTCGCGCCATTCTTGCCCTGCGCCGCCCACCACGCCCCGCCCTTGAGGAGGATGCCGGGGACCATGGCAAAGGTTTCCACATTGTTAATCAGGGTCGGTTTCCCAAACAGGCCATGTGTGCCGGGGAAAGGAGGTTTGTTGCGCGGTTCGGCGCGTTTGTCTTCGAGGGCCTCCAGCAACGCCGTCTCCTCGCCGCAAATATAGCCCCCTGGGCTGTCAAAAATCTCGAAGGTCAGGTCACCCAGGAGCCCCTGCGCCTGACATTGACGTAGCGCCTTGTGCAGTATCTCACGCTCACGGGCGTATTCATGGCGCAGGTAGACAATGACCTGGCGCGCCCCCACCACGAGGGCAGCGAGCGCCATGCCTTCAATGACGAGTTCTGGCAGATACTGCAGAATCACGCGGTCTTTAAAAGTCCCTGGTTCGCTCTCGTCGGCATTGCAGACGACGTATTTCACCTCACCCGGGGTATTGCGCACCAACTCCCACTTGGTGCCAGTGGGAAAGCCTGCCCCTCCCATGCCACGTAGACCGCTTTGCTTCAGCTCCGTCAACACCACCGCCGCGTCGCCCTGTTGCTGCAGGCGCTGCAGGGCCTCATAGCTGGGGGTCCCCACATAGGGATTACACGCAAAGGTCCGCACGGTCAGGGTCGCACGTTGGCGCCGCAGGGTACGCCCGCTGGCGACGGTCTGTAAGAAACCTGTGATACGCTGCGCATTGACTTCGGTATAGTACTGGTCATTGACGGCAATGGCCGGGGCGCCGTCGCACTGACCGAGGCACGACGTGGCACGAATCCGCACATCAGTCAGTCCTAAAGAATCAGCCGCGGTCTGGACAATGGCATGCACGTCCGTGGCGCCGCGGAGGAAACAAGCAATATCACTGCACACCTGCACATCAACTGCCGGTGGGGGTTGAAGACGAAAATGCGGATAAAAGCTCGCCACTCCGTGCAGTCGGTACAGCGGCACGTTAAGGCGACGGGAAAGGGCGTGTAGCTCCTCAGCCGGCAGATACCCGTGCTCTTCCTGGATTGTTTTGAGCTCGTGAATGATCATGGCCTTGCCATCCCTGGCTAGAGTTCACAGTTTTGCGCCGCAACATTAGCGCGCTTCCTGGTGGGCGTCAACTACCTCCACTTGTGGTACATTCTACTGTCTGACACATGTACAACAAGGAGACTACAGTATGTCCTCAACACAGCAATCGATCACCGGCGTGATCCTGGCTGGTGGCAAGAGCAGCCGCATGGGGCAAAACAAAGCCCTGATGTCGCTCGGTGGCAAGCGCCTGGTGGACCGCGTCGTCGAGGTCATGCGCAGCGTGTTCGACGATCTCTTGATAGTAACGAATACACCGGAGATGTATGCGGATCTTGGCCTGACAACAGTGCGAGATGTCTGGCCTGACAAGGGCTCATTGGGAGGGGTGTATAGCGCCATTTACCATGTCGCCACGCCCTACTGCCTGGTGGTCGCCTGCGACATGCCATTTTTACAGACTGCGGTGCTGCGTTATCTGGTCACACAGATAAACGATTATGACGTGGTCGTGCCTGACGTGCTCGGCGAGTTGCAAACGCTCCACGCCATCTACAGTAAAGCCTGTTTGCAACCTATCGAGCGCCGTCTCGAAACGAATCGCTTGCGCATTGTCGGTTTCTTCCCTGACGTGCGGGTCCGTACGGTGACGGCCAGCGAACTCGAACTGTACGATCCCGCC
>JBMDXC010000127.1:0-2490 GCA_048594805.1 Candidatus Entotheonellaceae bacterium
CACGATATCACCAATGCCCAAGGCATCGTTCTGACCCTGAATGAACACACGATTGCCCCGCGATACTTGATAGGTAAATTCTCCGGCAACCTGGTTCTTCCGCACGAGGCGTTCGTTTCCGGGGGTGACGAGGCGTTCGACGTCAATGATGAACTCGTCCAGGATGCCGCCATAGGTATAGATAATCGGCAGGACTATCCCCACTTCGACATTTGGATGCACTCCATAGCGCAGTGCAATGACCGTACGGACCATTTCAAGGTCGAGGTTTGCGGTAAAATCCTGCTCGTCTCTAACCAGGGTATTTGTCAAAGCCACATTAATGTCCACATCAATATGCCGGAATGGCGTCGCCTCTGCCAGGTCGGGAAAAGGCTGGAGAAATAGCAACTGCAAGGGTTGCTGATTCACGAGGCGCAGGGGGCCATACGGTGCAGAAAACGTCTCAGGCGCCGCTTCTGCCCGCCACACGGCACTGCAGCACACCATCCATAGAGCAACGAGCGTTACGGTGAGGCAGTACAAGATTGATCTCCTCACGGGCCTTTCACCTCTCTTCTCAAAGCAATAGGGAGCGCGCTCTCGGTTTGGCAACATCGAGAGAGGGATAAAGCAGCTACGGCTTATCGTCAGTCTTTTCGAAATCGATGCGCTCGTAGACAGGCAAACCCTGTAAATACCGGCGCAGGCAATCCAGCCCCATCTCGACAGCACCCAGGCGCACCCACTCGCGGCCGCCCACAATCCGGCTACGGCGTGAGACGACCTCGGGCGCCGTCGCTATCGCCAGGCAGATCGTCCCACCAAAGTCGATGCGGTCGGCTCCTGCGTCGAGATCCACCAGCACTGCCAGAGCATGCGTCGCGTCGGTCTGGCAACGCGCCGCAGTGGCGACAGCCTCCGCCATGGCTGGAGTGATCTCCCCCCGTGGGGGCGGGTCTTGCAGACCAACCGCTCGGTAAATCTCGGCCAGGCTGCGTGCCAGGGTACCACGCCGAAACACCGTCTCGGCGCCCGGTAGAGGAGCAACGCGTGCGGCAATCTGGCCACTGGTGAACATCTCGACTACCGCCAGGGAGGCCTGACACTTTATGAGCTGGTCTATAATGATCCCTTCCAGGATCTCGTCATCTTCGGCCAGAATAAAATTGCCGAGCCGCTTGCGCACCTCGTGCTCCACCGGAGCTAATTTCGTCCTCACGTCGTCCATATCGGTGCCGCGTATGGTCAGCTTGGTTTCCAGCTGCGGGTAATGTGCCCGAAAGCCAAGCTTCGCACTGCCATCGGGCACGAGATCTTCTACCCCTTTGAGCAACGCGTCAACGTGAGACTCACCCAGACCATAGGAGTGAAAGCGTTTTAAATAAATGGTGGTCTGCGTGCCACTGCGGGCCAGAAGGCGCGGGATGATTTGCTCTTCGAGCATGCGGCGCAATTCCCGAGGCACGCCAGGGGTGAAGAAAAAGCGCGCCTTGCCGATGTCGAGAGCGAAGCCACAGGCGGTGCCGACGGGGTTATCGATCATCTCTGCCGTGGCTGGCAGCATGGCCTGCTTGCGGTTGTTGGGTGGCATGACCCGACTGCGGCGCTGGAACATTTCTGCCATACGGGCCAGCCAGCCCTCGTGCAATACGAGCTCTACTCCGGCAGCCTGGGCGGCAACTTCCTGCGACAGGTCGTCGACGGTCGGCCCCAAGCCACCGTTGACGATCACGGCGTCAGCACGCTGTCCGGCAAGTTGAAAGGCGCGCAAGAGCTCCTCGCGGTTGTCGCCAACTGTCGTCTCCCATTGGACCGCCAGCCCAACATCTTCGAGCTTCTGGCTCATATAGCTAAAATTGGTGTTGACAATTTTGCCAGTCAACACCTCGTCACCTGTGCAGATAATCTCGATGCGCATAGGACTCCTACTCTCTGAGTGAAGCTCTGGAACATCCGTCTCGTATAGCCGGTGCTATTGTAGCACGACCACGTGCAGCCACAAGCTCTGACCAGACGTTACTGCATAGCTATAGCCACAGGGGTAGGCTACGTTCCGTATCGCGGTCCGGGATTTCGTGCGGTGACGCATAGCGCTTCTCTCCGTCTTCGAGCTGTACATGAACCTGTATCAATCCAATCCATTGGCGCAACATACCGGGTGCTGGTGGAGTTAGGCATGTCAGGGCTCCCGTGCACGGCCGCCTGTCCCGGCACGTGTGAGCAGGGCGTCGACCGACCACGCCCCTGCACCGACGAGGAGGAACAGTGCGCCGAGGAGCTTGGATCGTCGGGAGGCGCTTCGTGCGCCATCTTCCAGACGCCGTCTATGGGCTGTACGGGGATCTTCGTCGTGGCGATCGCCACGAGCATCTCCACAATCAGCGCGATGGCGGCGAGCCGCTTGAGCAGTCCCAGGAGCAGGAGCAGTCCGCCAATGATCTCCACGACACCCACAAATAGGTCCAGGACACCGGACGACGGCAGGCCAATCTACGTGAAGCGCCCCAC
>JBMDXC010000128.1:0-4906 GCA_048594805.1 Candidatus Entotheonellaceae bacterium
TATGTCGTCCTCAGCCGTGCCAACCGCCGTCCAACGGTGGAGGTATGGCCCATCCAACTGGCTGACCGCCTGCCCGTCTTGCCTGTACCACTGCTGGAGCCAGACCCTGACGTCCCGCTAGACTTGGGAGCAGTCGTCGCCAGCGTGTATGAGCGGGGCGCGTATGCCAGTCAGATCAATTACCAGCAGCCCCCTCCGCCACCAGCGCTGTCCAAGCTCGAGGCCGACTGGTTGAGGACATTGCTGCACCAGACACGTTAGACACCACTAGCAGCGTCATGGTACCTCACACAGAATTTACGGAGCCGTGCCAAAGCTGATCACCTGCTCGGCCTCGTTGGCAATCCACACCTGCGTACTCCAGGCGATGTCCTCGGCAAAACGCCGGAAGACCCGACGCGAGGGGAAGGCGCTGACATAGCGCGGACGATAGCCCAGCGCCTGGGCCTGCTGCACCAGGTGCTGGAGCTGGGCCAGACGAGCGGTGGAGATCGGGCCACTGCTGGCCACGACCTCGACCACGACGAGGTAGCGCTCCATCTCACAGAGGAGAATCACATCGGGGAGATTGGCGGTGACCTGGATGGGGAGGTTCAGTTCGCGCATCAGATCGCGATTCTGGTAGCCGCCTTTATGGCGTGTGTCCCCCAGGTAGACCACACGCGGGGCTTTCAGAAAGAGGGGGGCATAGACCTCGACGACCTCAGCGGCCAGCCGGCTGTGCGTGCCGGGGCTCAGGAAGTACAGTTGCGGCTGACCGACTTCGACAGGGATTTCGGCGCGGCGGCGCTGCTGTTTCCAGGTCTCCCCCTGTGACAGCCTGACGGCCAGTTCCCGCGCCAGCCAGCGCCGTTCGAGAGGCGCTGGGCAGGTGAGCAGACGCAGCATTTCCGGATGTAAGCGATAAAACGTTTTTGGATCGTTTGTACTCAACTGGTGGCGCACCACCAGGCCTTCCTCACAGAGAGGTTGCAAGGACAGTTTGCGGTACGATTCACGGGTATTTTCCGCTACCTCTTTGCCACACTCATGGCGGGCAAATTCGAGGATGTCGTGAATGCGGGCGCCATCACGCAGGCGTCTCTTGCCTGGCAGGAGACTGTCGCGCTCTGCGCTATCGGCCAGCGCCAGGACACAGATGGCGCTTTGCTCGGTGATCAGCCGACGGTCAAGCCCAAGTTGTTGCAACAGCACCCTGACTTCGTCCAGATCAAGCGTGACTTCATCGCTGGGCTCAGACATCACAACAGGCGTAGCTCCTCCGGCCATCCGCTGCCTATGGCAGCATCAACACTGACAGGCTCCTGCACCGCACTGGAAAGTCCCTGCATGCTATCCAGCGCCGCCTGTAAGGTCGTGAGAAACGTTGTCGGCAAGTGTAAGGCGGCCAGCACCGCCATATCAAGGGCTGTACGATCTTTCCCCCCCGCCTGCAAGAACTGTTTATAGGCGTCTTCGATCTGGTGCAGAGCTGCTGGGGACAACTGGCGTACGTCAACCACCGGCACGTCGCCTACACTGCCTGGACTCAGATTGTAAATCCCACCCCCATAGACATGCGCGCTGGCGCGCACGGCGACCTCGGTCGTGCCGGCATTCAGGATCGCTAACAGGGGCAGCAGGGGTATGGTGGCATGCGGCGTTACCTCAATAAAATTCTCTCCGGCCACCCAGCCCGCCTGGTTCCAGACGACCTGATAGCGCTGATAGATACGGCGTGGCAGCAGAATTGGAGCCGTACCGCGTCGGGAGAGATCGTGCAGCAGATTGTACCAGGGCCTGCGCCGGGTCTTACCCACCCGCGGCAGGTTCTGCACACCAATGACCGGGCGGGCCAACCCGCGCGGGTTGAGCACCTGGTTTTCCCAGTACTGGATGTAGCGCAGCAGATTGGTGTCTGTCAGATGCACCCTGGGTGTATCACAGGCCAGAATGTAGTGTCGGATGGCGGTATCCGGGCTCAGACGGGGAATGTCGACATCTTTGGGAGACATGATGAACGGCAGCAACCAGCGCCGCTCGAGATCCCAGCGCTCCTGCATCTCGCGTGGCACAATATAAAACATTTTGGCAAACGACTGCAGACCAATGCGCACCTGCGCCAGCGATGCCAGGGGCGTCATGCCCGGATGCTGTAATAGCGCTGTATACGCACGCGGCGCATACAGTAACGGTGTCCAGTTGTGGGCTGGCCGTAGCTCGTCTCGACGCACAATCGTTCCTGATACCTGTTCTGGCGCGTCCGTGAAGAGTCGGCACGGATCCAGAGGAATGGCTTTAGGTATGCGCCCATTCAGCGAGACAAAGGCCACCCGCTCACGCCCGGACGTCTTCATCTCTGCACGTTTCTCGGCCAGAATCACTACCGGGCGCACCAGCACGTCAGGGAACACTTGCGATTGAAAGCCCAGCATGCCCCGCACACGAAAGGTGCGTAACAAATAATCCTTGAAGGCCGTGCCATAGCGCATGTCCAGCCAGCTATCCGAGACGATAAGCGCCAGACGTCCGCCTGGCTTGAGGAAGCGGGCCCCATAAATAACAAAGTAACATGCCAGGTCGGTGAGACGCGAGAAGGTGCGCACATCCTGCACCTGTTCCGCAATCACCTGCAGGGCATCCACATCTTTCTGCCACCAGCGGCGCACATACGGCGGATTGCCAATGAGCACATCCACGCGTGGGAAATCAGTCTCGAAGAAGTCGCCAGCGTGCACGCCAGGCAACTCTGTCGGCAGTCCATAGGACCGAAACGTGCGTTGCAGGCCCTGCACCGCGTCCGGGTGCGAGTCCACCCCGTGGAGCTGCGCGGCGAGGTGCTGGACAGACGCTCCCAGGGCCAGCAAGCGCCTGGTGCTCTCCAGCAAAAAGACGCCCTCCCCAAACCCGGCATCCAGGACGTGATCGGCTGGCGTGCGCAACGCCCAGCGCGCCAGCAAAGCGGCAATAAATGGCGGGGTACGAACAAAACCTTGCGCTTTCAGCGGGTGTTTCATACCAGCGTGGGGCTCTCCTCGCATCGGCCTCCAGGGTAGTAACGTTCCATTGTGGCCAGAAGTCGGTAGGTTTGCAAGGAGAAAAACGGATCGAGATAGGCGGCACGCAACGGAGGGCAAGCAAGGGATGATCGGTGTAAAACGCCAGGCCATTACTACGCAATGGGTGGCAGTGTACGTACCCAGACCCGCACCCGCCTGAGCCAGGAGAGGCGATCGAGGGTACGACTCTCGTCGAGAAACTCTGTGATGCTGGTGGCAGGGACACCTGGAAGAGCCGTACTCGTGGAGCGCTCCACATACTGGCCACGTATAAGGCGAAAGATGTGGAATCCTGTCCTGTCCCAGCGCCACACTTCCGGGATCCCGAGCTGGGCGAAGATAGGGAATTTTGGCAACGACGGATGACTCAAGTCTATCTCAATGACCAGGTCCGGTGGTGGATCTTCTCTCAGATTCAGATCAGTTTTTCCTGCAATCAGGGCAACCGATTGGATGTAAAAACACCCATCAGGCTCAAACCCACGCTGCAAGTCTTCACGCTGAAAGGTCGCGGAGCCGAAGCTCCTCGTATTGATAGCCATCTCTTCAGCGACAGTATTGACGAAGAGGGTAATCGTATCTTTCAGTTCCTCGTGTGCAGTGGATGGGCTCATGATCTCCAGTTGTCCTCGGTCATACGTGAAGCGCGGGACACTACAATCACGATGGGCTGCCAGCAAGCTCTGGTATGTTGCCCAGGGGACGTTATGCAGTATGACGCATTGTGCAGGGGGGCTCAGTACAGGAGCCATGGACGCCTTCCTCCCCACATGGATTGAGATAAGAGTTCAACCCAGCCTTCTTTTGCCAGGACGCCAAGCAAGAGTGGCGCAAAGCCTTCAGTGTTAGGGTTGATGAGGAGCTGCATGCGTGCCGTTTGGCCACTCTATGCATTTTTCCCTAGCGGCCAGTAAAGCGTCGCGCAGAGCCAGCCAGCGCACATCAGCATGAGACGGCAGCGGGAGCTGGCTCATATCACTGGTGAGCACGTGGCAATTCCTAGCTTCCCAATAGCGGCGCTGCGCAGCGGCACGGGCATTGGCAGCGGCGTATGATCGTTCGATTTCGGCCTCGTGCGCCTTCAGGAACTGCATTACCTCGTCCATTTCCTCTGAGGTAAGGTGATACCAGTGCGCCACGAAGTGTGGCGGCAAGCCCTCTTTGAGGTGATCCATCAGGTCAAAGAGCGTCACCCGGGTATTTTTAATGGTCGGCCATTCGATTGTGCCCGTTACAATCGGGCTAGTGTGTACACTATCTGTGTGCTGTTGACTCATAGCTGTGCCTTCCTGACAGATGACAGGAGACATTGGAGTACACTCCGTGTCAAGGTGAGGGGCCATGCCTTCGTGCATGCGCAGAAATCCATCATCATTTCACGAGGGACTTATATAAAAGACAGGCGATTCGAGCAATCCTTATAGCATCCACATAACGTCAAGGTATCGCTTGTCGAGACCAAATACGCCTCGCTTTATGGGAAGTTGGAGCACACTTGTTCTGAACTACTACATAATATGCCAAGATTGTGTGACAATACCAGGCGTGACAGTTGGCGACAACTGAATCGGCACGCCAATCAATATGAGATCGAGTTGTCTTCCCACTTGAGTCAAAGACGCGGAGATCATTGTTTGATTCACTCGTGCTAGCCTCTCCCATTGATGCAAGCGCATGGGGTAAATCAACACTGCCGAAATCGTGTTCGCTTCATACAGCGCCGCATAGAGTTATGATCAAAAGTTGTGGATGAGGGCCACAGCGGCGTATCCTGGGTGATGGTCAAGGTCACCCCCTTACGAGAAGGAGTGGATACGCCATGCAAGAACATACGACAATTCCCTTTCCCCATCCACAGCTCACTGCTC
>JBMDXC010000129.1:0-8589 GCA_048594805.1 Candidatus Entotheonellaceae bacterium
GCGATGTCTCTGAGATGACGAGTGGTCCGACGACATTGGGAAGCGGCTCGACCTGAAACACTGGCTGGTCTGCTTTGAACCCGACTGTATTGACATTGGCCAGATTGTTGGTGAGGATGGCCAGGTGCTTTTCGTGTGCCAGACTGCCTGACACTGCGGCGTAGAGACCCGTGTACATATCTATCTCCTCATCTCTCAGGCTCTTGGTCTACCAGTGAGTTCGGGAGCCTGGGGGTCTTTGGCGTCAGGACATGCCGACTGTCCGACTCTGTAAGACACACTTCCAGAACACACTGTCCTGTCTCGCTGACGGCAAAGGGAATCACCAGGACAGGACCAGGAAAAGGATGGCAGATCTTGTGGCCTTTGCCGTCGATCACCGTAGGAATAGCGGCCTGGAATTGGTGCCCTGCTCCGCCAGGATGCGTTGCGCATCACCACTCAGCGCCATCCTCGGCCTCAACGATGTTGGTGTACCCCAACTGCCGCAGCATGTTCCTGATAATGCGGCGCATCGTGGAACAGTCATTGACGGTGAGAATTTTCATGTTTTGGTCTGTCATTGGATGATTCCTCTTGCCCGTATTCGCACTCCGACCCTCTCCAAGGTCATTCCTGGAGGAGCACCTTGAGCTTGCTGCGGAGATGAAAGATAGATCTCGTATGAATCTGGGAGACCCGCGATTCTGTAATGTCCAAGACCTTCCCAATCTCCTTCATGGTGAGTTCCTCGTAGTAGTACAAAGAAATCACCACTTTTTCCTGGTATGGCAGGTCGTCGACCGCCTCGGCAATGAGTGCCTTGAGACGACGCGCCTGGACCAGCTGCGCTGGCCCCTGAGCGTCATCAGTGGACACCAGGTCCAGGAGGTTGAGGGTCTCGCCATCGGAGGCACGCAACCCTGGCGCTTCGAGACTCAACAACGACACGCCCCGGACTTGATTGAGCCACTCGTGGAATTCCTCGAGTGCGATGCCCAGAAGTTCTGCGACTTCCTCGTCGTGGGCCGCACGCCCTAAGGTCCGCTCCAGAGCCTCGTAGGCGCGCTCAAGGGCGTGCTCTTTCTGACGCACAGAGCGCGGCACCCAATCCAGACTGCGCAACTCGTCGAGCATGGCGCCGCGAATACGAAATTCGGCATAGGTCTTGAACGTGTTATCACGGCTGGGGTCGTACTTCGCAATAGCGTCGATAAGCCCGATCACACCGGCATTGATGAGGTCGTCCAGCCCAATGTGGGGCGGCAACCGGGCGGCAATACGCTGGGCGATGTATTTGATCGTGGGCGCGTATTCCAGAATAAGGCGCTCTTTCTCGCCGGTGTCGATCCGTAGCGCCTTACGCACATAAGGGCTGGGAATGGTACTCATGACTGCTGCTCCTTTTCATTGCCTGACTTGTGTGCGGACCAGTCGGTTAGCGCCCAGCGTGTTCCGGCGCGTAGGGTTTCTGTCGTGCCAGGAGTCGTTGCCAAAAAAATTGGATGCCCCCTTTCGGGTAGGCTGCCTCTGGCGTGGCCAGCAACTGCTGCGCCAGAGCGCGAAAGCCCGGGGCAGCCGCCGAGCTAGGATAGATATCCAGAAGGGCTTTTTGCTGGCGCACCGCCTGGGAAAAGGACGTATCGTGGAGAATAAACCCCAGATAATCGATAGAGACATTGAGAAAGCGCTCTGCCACGAGATGCAAGCGTCGAAAGGCTTCTTTGGCTTCATTGGCATGGACCACATTGTTCATGATCACTTTAAAATGTTTTTCGTCGTACCTTGTACACAGCACTTTCATGAGGGCATAGGCATCCGTGATCGACGTGGGTTCTGGTGTCACGACTACCACAATGTCCTGGGCCGCCATGTTAAAGTACATGACATTGGCCGAAATCCCGGCGCCCGTGTCAATCAGGAGGAAATCGATGTCCTGTTCCAGGGTCTCCAAGACAGTGAGCAACTGCAACCGCTGCACTGCATTGAGGTCTGCTAATTCTGGCACCCCGGAACTGGCGGGTAAAATCAGCATGCCGGCAGGACCGGTGACCAGAACGTCGTCCAGCGCCTTGTGCCCTTCGAGCACATCCTGGATGGTGAAACGCGGTGCCAGTCCCAAGAGCACGTCCACATTGGCCAGACCGAGGTCGGCGTCGAGGAGCATCACCCGTGCGCCCAGGGACTGGAGCGCATAGGCAAGGTTGACCACAATGTGTGTTTTCCCGACTCCTCCCTTGCCACTGGTAAAGGAGAGGACCTTCACACTGGGGTGGGCAGGGACTGGGTACAGACCACTGCGGTCTGCCTGTCCTGGCCACAGGGTCTGGAGCTGATGCTGCCTGGCATCATCGGCCAGGCGTCGCAAGGTGCGTGCTTGATCCATGGCGTTGGTTCATCCCCTTTCCATCACACGTACGTTATCGTGCCATTGCGAGACATTGAGAATGAGGTCGACGACGCGTTCTGGTGTCGCGACTTCAATGTCCTCTGGGACACGTTGGCCAGTCGTAAAATAGGACATGGGTAGCTGAGCGTGCAGTGCCGTGCTCAAGAGAGGACCAAACACCGTGCTCTCGTCCAGCTTCGTAAACACCAGGCTCGTCAATCCCAGGGGTTTGAAACGGGCCACAGTATCGTGCAGATTGGGCATACTCGCCGTCGCACTCAGCACTAAATGCACCCTGATGTGCTGGTTCTCAGTAAAGAACGTGGTCAACTCTGCCATCTGGAGGGCATCGCGCTGACTGCGTCCCGCAGTATCGATCAGCACGATCTCTTTATCACGGTGACGTGCGAGCGCATACGCCAGTTCGTCGGCGGTGAGGACGATATCCACCGGCAGCCCAATAATTTTGGCAAAGAGCCGCAGTTGCTCAACGGCGGCAATGCGATACGTGTCGAGCGTTATCAGTGCCACCTTGCGCTTGTCGCCCAGCGCATAGTGGGCGGCGAGCTTGGCAATGGTAGTGGTCTTCCCCACGCCTGTGGGACCAACGAACGCCGCCACAATGGGCTCGCCCGCCGGGGCCTGCAAAGGGCCATTGGCCGGAGTACTCTTCATGACCAGACATGCGACGTGCTCTTGTACAGACACCGCCTCGTTGAGCTTGCCCGGCTCCAGGCTGTTTTGGGCCTTTTCGACGAGATGCCGCGCCAGCGTCTCATCCATGCCGCTGGCGAGGAGCCGCTGGTAGCAGGGCATGAGCGTCGCGGCAAATAGCGGCATGGCGCTGTCCTGTTGTTGGCGTACGAGTTGTTCGACCATACGTTTCATGACGGTGAATTCCCGCTCCAGGCCGTGCAGATTCACCGGTGGCACCAGGCGTTCTTTCAACGCCAGTTGCTGCAACAGGTCTTTCATGGCCTCCACGTCCCGCTGTAACGGATCGAGCACGCGGGTCATATCGGTCACGTCTGGCGTGGTGACACGGACCGGGGCAGCAGCGAATGCGTGTGGCTGGGGCGCTGGCGGCGCGTCAACGGCCTCGCGGTCCACTGCGGCTGTGACTTCCACAAAGGAGCGGCCAAAAATGCCAAAGGCACCGCCACCTTTCTTGATCTGACGTGTCGACAGGATAATGGCATGCGGTCCGAGCTCGAGCTTGACCAGCCGCAGTGCTTCGGCCATATCCGCTGCTTCAAAGCGCTTGACATGCATGCCTTAGACCTTTACCACGCCAAGATTTCTGATACGGACATTGGCCACAATATCGTTGTGTGACAGCACCACGAGCTGTGGTACATAAGGCTCCGCCAAACGCTTCACGTGCGGACGTGTCAATGGGCTTGTGACCAGGAGCGGGGCCTGCTGCTGTTGCATCATGGTCTCGACGGCCCGTGTCAGCTCGGTCAGGAAGCGTTGTGCCAGTTTCGGATCAATGGCCAGATAGGAGCCATGCTCTGTATGCTGGATGGCTTTCGTGAGGGTGTCTTCGAGCTCATATGACAGCATGAGCGCCGGAATCTCGCCCTCGGCGGTTTGCCATTGCCTCGTAATCGAGCGCGCCAGGCTCTGGCGCACGTACTCAGTGAGCAATACCGGATCTCGGGTAATCGGAGCGTAATCCGCCAGGGTCTCCAAAATACTCAGGAGATCGCGAATCGAGATCTGCTCCCGCAACAGATTTTGCAGGACTTTTTGTACACCCCCGAGGGACAGCAGCGTGGGCACGAGCTCTTCTACTACCTTCGGCGACGTCTCGGCGAAGCGTTTGAGCAGTTTTTGGACTTCTTCACGACTCAGGAGTTCATGTAGATGGCGCTTCATCACCTCAGTGAGATGCGTAATGATCACTGTTGGTAGGTCGACAACGGTGTAGCCGGCCAGTTGCGCCTGCTCTTTGATATCAGCGCTCACCCACACTGCCGGGAGGCCGAAGGCGGGTTCTGTGGTAGGGATACCCAGCCCGGCCTGCGGCTCTTCGCCGGGATGCATGGCGAGATAGTGCCCGAGCATAAGCTCGCCGCGCGCCACCTCAACGCCTTTGATCAGCAGTGTATACTCCCCTGGTTTCAACTCCAGATTGTCGCGAATGCGCAAGGGTGGCACGATCACGCCCAGTTCCTGGGCAATCTGGCGACGCACTGTTTTGATGCGCTCCAGCAATTCGCCATCACGCTCGCTATCCACCAGGGCGATGAGACCATACCCCACCTCGAGTTCGAGGAGGTCGATGGGCGTCAGCTCGTCCATGGGATCAGCGACTGGCTCGGGCGGCGGTGTGGGCTGCGCTTCCTGGCTGACCGCGGCGGCCTCGGCAGTCAGACGTACGCCACGGAAGACATACGCCGCCGCCCCACTCAGCACGGACAGCGTCAGCAAGGGGAAGCCAGGGAGCCCTGGTATCCAACCCAGGAGAAATAAGATCCCGGCAGCCGTGCCAAGCGCCCGTGGCTGGAGCGCAAACTGTGTAATTAACTGGTTCCCGAGGGTGACTTCATTCGTCACTTTGGTGACCACAACACCAGCCGCGGTCGAGATAATAAGCGCAGGGATCTGCGAGATGAGACCATCGCCAACAGTGAGGATGGTATAGGTCTGCAAGGCCTGCTGTAGCTGCATCCCTTGCTGTAATATACCAATGATGATGCCCCCGATGACATTCACAAAGGTGATGAGAATACCGGCAATGGCATCCCCCCGGACGAACTTGCTGGCACCATCCATGGCCCCATAAAAATCGGCCTCTTGCTGAATCGCCTGGCGCCGTCGTCGGGCTTGCTGCTCATTGATCAGGCCGGCGTTGAGATCGGCATCAATGGCCATTTGTTTGCCGGGCATGGCATCGAGGGTAAAACGTGCCGCCACTTCCGCAATACGCCCGGCGCCCTTCGTGATCACCACAAAGTTGATCACGATCAGGATGCTAAACACGATGACCCCAACCACAAAATTGCCGCCGATAACAAAGTTCCCAAAGGCTTTGATGACAGCCCCGGCGGCGTCTGGTCCCTGATTGCCATACAGCAAAATCAAACGCGTCGAGGAGATGTTGAGGGCGAGACGAAACAGCGTGAGGAACAACAGTAAGGACGGAAAAATGGCGAACTCGAGCGGCTCCAGGGTATACAGGGCTACGAGTAAGGTGACCAGGGACAACGCGAGATTCATGGCCAGCAGCAAATCGAGTATGGGCGCCGGGAGGGGCAGGATCATCACCAGCAGGATGCCAATGATCCCCACCGCAATGCATATATCGGTGTTTGCTTTGAGCATACTCAGCGAAAACATCGCCCTCTAGCCCCTCTTCTCCAACTGATACACGTACGCCAAGATCTCAGCTACTGCTTTATACCGCGCTTCTGGAATAGTCTCGCCAATATCGACTCTCTGAAAGAGCTGCTGCGCGAGAGGCTTGTTCTCGACAAGCGAGATAGCATGTTCCTGCGCAATGGCCTTGATGCGTTCGGCGACATACCCAGCGCCCTTGGCCACGACCTGCGGTGCCACCATCTCCTCCCGTCGGTAGACCAGCGCGATGGCCAGGTGGGTCGGGTTGGTGATCACCACCGTGGCTTTCGGCACATCTTGCATCATGCGCTTACGCGCCATCTCGCGCATGATGCTGCGGATACGCGCCTTGATGTGTGGATCACCTTCTTGCGCTTTGCTCTCTTCTTTGATTTCTTGCTTGGTCATACGCAAGCTCTTTTCGAACTGCCAGCGCTGCCAGGCATAATCGAACACTGCCAGCCCTACCATGACGTACGCTGTCCGGACATACACGCGCAGGATGCTTTGACCCACATACTGGACAATCGAGCCCACATCCCGCGCACTCAGCATGACGAAACTCTCCACTTCAGCCATTATAGTTCTATATGATACGTAACCTATGAGCCCAATCTTTAGCAGAGACTTAACCAATTCGTTTAGTCCCTGCATGGAGAACAAACGCTGTAAACCTTGTGCCGGATTGATATGTGACCACTGTGGTGCGAGAGAATTCAGCGAAAAAAGAAATCCCGTCTGCAGCAGATGACACCCTAAGGTCAGCGCAAATGTCGTCAGGAGCAGCGGTAACAGCATCGTAGCGAGATGCGTGAGATAGCGCGCGTACAAATGCTGCATCCCAGCGAGGGAGAACTCAACATCGCCCATAGTGACAAAGGCTTCACGCGTGAGCGTCAGCATGTGCGCATAGAGCGCTGTGCCAGCCCAGGAGAAAAACAGCACATTGCTGAGGAACACGGCAGTGATCACGACTTCTCGACTCTTGACTGTCCGTCCTTCCTCGCGCGCCTTTTCCCGCCGGCGTGGTGTGGCGGCTTCGGTCCGTTCTGCATTGTCCCCGAATGGCATGCGTTAGCGTGCTCCCAACACGCGTATAACCTGCACCAGATCGTTGCCCAACTGTTCGAAAGCCAGCTGCATGCCCCCCATAAGCGAGGGCAGCGCCAGCGCCAGCATGACGAGGCCGAGTCCTAAGGTGGCCGGAAAACTCAGCATGAACACGTTCAACTGCGGCACCAAGCGCGCCATCACCCCAAGTACGAGGGTCGCCAAAAGCAGGGCGAGGCTCACCGGTGCGGCGAGCTGTATGGCGATAACACACGCTTTGCCCAGCAAGCTCAGGAGCACTGGGAATACAGCACCAGATGTGCTCAAGCCAGCCAACGGCACAACCTGCAAACTCTCTGCCATCGCGATGATGAACCAGTGGTGGGCGGAGCCTGAGAGAAACATGAGCATGGCGAGAACGTATTGAAAATGCGTCACAAGTGATACCTGCTGCGCATTGTGTGGGTCAAAGATCGTGGCAATATTTAACCCCATCTGCTGGCTGATGAGCTCGCCCCCAAGTTGGATCCCGGCAAACAGAAACTGGGCGACCAAGCCGATGGTTAGACCAATGAGCATTTCACTCACCACAACAAGTGCTAAATGCCCTAGACGTTGTGGTATCACGACGTGCTGGAGCTGTACGAGTGGATAAAGGGCCACACCCAGCATGAGAATCAGTAGGACTTTGAGCTGCGCCGGGACATTGCGCGATCCCAGTAAAGGTAAAGAAAGGACAATGGCTCCTAGGCGTGCGGTCAGGAGGAGGAAGACGATGAGGGTTTCCGGGGTGAGGAGCGAGAGTGTCATAGGGTGTCGCGTCAAAAACTGCAACAGACGGCGTCAAATTTCCCCGACGTCAAAATGGCTACAGGCGACGTCAAATTTCTGAGCGGGTGTGAGAGCGGGCTAGCGCACATAGTTGGGGAGGTTGGTAAACAGATTGGTCGTGAAGGTCAGCAGCACTTGCAGCATCCAGGGGAGGCACAGCAACAAGACGAGGGCAACAGCCAGAATCTTGGGGACGAGCACCAGGGTCTGTTCTTGCATCTGGGTAATCGCCTGAAAGATGCTGACGGCGACCCCTACCACGAGACCAGCCAGCAACGGGGGTGCGGCCAGGAGGATAACGGTGTGTAACATCCGCGTTGCGATATCAACAAAGAATTCTGGGGTCATAGGTCTGCTCTCCCACATCATTGAAAGCTACGCACCAGTGAGCCAACGATCAGATTCCAGCCATCCACTAACACAAAGAGCATCAATTTGAAGGGCAGGGAGATGAGCGCCTGCGGCAGCATCATCATGCCCATGGAGACGAGCAAGGAGGAGATCACCAGGTCAAGGATCAAAAAGGGCAGGTATAGGAGAAAACCAATCTGAAAGGCTGTACGCAGCTCGCTAATGACAAAGGCAGGGAGCAGAGCCGTGAGCGGGACATCCGCCGGGGTACTCGGTCTGGACGCATGCGCAACCTGGATGAACAAGGCCAGATCTTTCTCACGGGTCTGGCGCAGCATAAAATCGCGCAGGGGCTCCACGGCCTGTTGCAGCGCGGCCGGCGTGGTAAGGCTCTGGGCCAGATATGGCTGCACCACCTGAGTATGCAGGCGTTCCCCGACCGGACGCATGATGAATACGGTGAGGAGCAGTGCGAGCCCAATAAGCACCTGATTCGGTGGGACCTGCGGTACGCCAAGTGCTTGGCGCAAGAGCGACAACACGATGACGATGCGTGTAAAGGACGTCATAGCAATGAGCAGGGCAGGAATAAAGCTGAGGAGCGTGAGCAGGAGGAGAATCTGCAGTGGTATGGCGAGGTCTCC
>JBMDXC010000013.1:0-4888 GCA_048594805.1 Candidatus Entotheonellaceae bacterium
ACTGGGAGAGTGAGTTTTTGCAGATGGCCGCCTATGTCATCCTCACGGTATTTTTATTTCAGCGGGGCTCGGCGGAATCCAAGGATCCGGATACCCCGGAAGAGGTGGACGAGGACCCGCGTATCCATCAGCATGACCCCAAAACACTAGGGCCAGTCCGTAAGGGCGGGCTCGCGCTTACCTTCTATCAACATTCCCTCGCTATTGCGCTATGTCTCCTCTTCATCCTCTCCTTTGTAGGACACGCCATCAGCGGAGCGACATATTATAACGGCGAGCAGCGCGAACACGGTCAACTCCAAGTCTCTGTGCTCCAATATGTTGGGACATCGCGGTTCTGGTTCGAGTCCTTGCAGAATTGGCAGAGTGAGTTTTTCGCGGTGGGGGCCCTGGTAGTGCTCTCAATCTGGCTGCGGGAGAAAGGCTCACCGGAGTCCAAACCGGTCCACCGTGCACATGTAGAGACTGGACGGTAATGGTGCTTCATCTGTGGTATAAGCCCCGTATAAAGGCTGCAATGCTGCTTACTCTGTAGACGTTTTCGCACATCCTATCAAGAACATTAGCCAGAGATTTGCTGCAAGGAAACACCTATGACACCGCCCTCTTCTCCTATGCAACAGCAAACGTCGAGTATGACCCAGGTCATCGAGCGCAACATCCGTGCCCTGCTTGCGCGCCATCACCAGGAGGAGTGGCAAGCGGGCTGGCAAGACCGGCTCGCCGCCCGCATTACCTGCTTTACGGGCAGCATGCGTTTCGTATACCTCCACCTTGTGGTCTTCGGGCTGTGGGTCGTGGTGAACCTGCCCGGGGTACCACTGCCGCACTTTGACCCAACCTATGTTGTATTAGCCATGGCCGCCTCGGTGGAGGCCATCTTTCTGTCCACATTTATTCTGATCACGCAAAATCGCATGGCGGCCCAGGCCCAGAAGCGTGCCGACTTGGATTTGCAAATTAGCCTCCTGGCGGAGCACGAGATTACGCGCTTACTCACCCTGACGGTCGCCATGGCGGAGCGCCTGGGCGTCACGACGGCCCAGGATCCGGAGCTCACCGAACTCACCCAGGATGTCGTCCCGGAGCAGGTGCTGGATACCATGGAGACGCTCCAGCACCAGACTACGGCCGACGCGGCGCCACAGCGAAATCCGGCTGACGACGGGTAGGGCCGACTCTCATCTCCCACGGTTTAGCATGCCTTTCGAGCTGCTGCCGCTCTCATGATCACCTCACCGCGGTGACCCACTCGTCCTGCGCGCAACACTACCTACACGCTGGCTACTCCAGCCATATATCCCTGAGGGTTGCGCTACTGGCGACGCGGTGGCAAAATAGCGCTGGAATTCCTATCCATACCATTCACCGGGGGTGCGTTGCCATGGTTGCTTGCATTATCGATCATGGCCGTGGGCCTGAAGTGGCAGGTACACGTGTGACCGTCTAGCGGATCATGGACTTTCTCCGTACAGGCAGATCCGCAGAACGCATCGCCACAGAACTGCACTTAACCGAGGAACAAGTCCGCGTGGCGCTTGACTACATCGCCGTGCACCGTCGAACCATAGAAGCTGAATACGAAACGATCTTACGGCATAGTACGCAAAAGGCAGGTACGAATATGCCACAATGGGATGAGTCTGTACAGTGGCACGGTTAAGTTGTCAATGCCTTTTTTTCTCCGCCATGCTCTTATTCTAATAGAGAGTAAGGAAAACAACGGATAAGGAGGATATTTTAAGATGGTAAGCTTTGCATATGGCACTGGACCAGGGGCTTTTGACGAAAAACAAGCGAAAGCTTATGCAGCTGCGGTTGATATCGAAACAGAATTTCCCCATGATCAAGTCTTATTGGAAATACTTCGGCACCACTCTCATGGTGCAGCTCTCGATCTTGGTGGTGGTATTGGTAGATACTCCGCATGGCTTCTTAACATGGAACTTGCTACGTCAGCGCATATTATCGACAATAGTCCACCCATGATTAACGAGTGTGCAAGAAGAGGATTACCCGGCCTGACTGCGCAAGTGGGTGATATCGAGACAGCCGATCTTGGCAAAGAGAAATACGATATGGTTCTCGCCAGATTTGTCCTCATGCATGTCAGCGCACTTGAAGGTACGCTAAATCATATTGCTGTGAGCCTCAAAGATAAAGGCGCTCTTGTTATTGTTACCAATATTATCGAGGGTACTCCAACAGCAGTTGCAACATTTATCGAAGAAACCTCAGGGATAATGGAGTTGATTCTACAGGCTAAAGATAAACCAATCCCTGTATCAAACTATGTTCGCACTCAAGAAGAGTATACAAATGCATTACAGCAAGCTGGATTGAGCATTGAATTTCATGAGAAATACGAACCAAAGATCTTACGCTTAGCCAAAGAACACCCTGGGATTACGTTATCTCACTTAGTCCTTATGGGGAAGAAATAAGACAAGATATAATTAGTGGCCACTAGTTTTTGGTGATTGATTGCATTGAGCTTAGGCGATTTCAATCCGAGCAATCGGCAGACCTGTTGGGCGCGTTTTGACAGCTGCTGTTGACGGATGCTACCCAGTCGAATGTTTCTTGGCGAGAACGGGCAGGAGCAATGGGAGGTGGGACAGACGCAAGGTTCAGATGCAGTAGGATGCACGTGATCACCGCCTCGTGGGAGCATCCCAGCGATACTCGCTGGCGTCCGCGTTTCGCCAGGACGGCAGCCTCGCTGGGGATGGCCACGTCCCAGAAGACGAGGTTATACGTTGACAGCGGGGCCGTCCATCCGCATAATCCTTCGGGCACGATCGACTTCGTGCCTGCACGGATGATCAGTTGCTCTACCTTGATGGGAGAGGAGAGAACCTGGGATGGCGCTGCGGCTGCTGCATCTGGCGGATATACACCTTGGTATGGAAAATTACGGTCGGCTCGATGCCGCCACAGGCTTGAATCGACGCCTCCTCGACTTCGCGCGCTCCATACATTATGCCATTGATTATGCGCTGGACCATGGGGCACATCTGGCACTTTTCGCGGGTGATATTTATAAGCATCGTGAGCCTGATCCCTCCTGGCAGCGTGCCTTTGCCGAATGTGTACGACGGCTGACTGATGCCAGTGTGCCCGTCGTCATTCTGGTGGGCAATCACGATATACCAAATACGGTGGGCAAGGCCCACGCCGTAGAAATTTTTGCGACGCTGGGCCTGCCTGGGGTGACCGTCATCGGCCAGCCCGGGCTGCACCTCATCGAGACGGCCGTGGGACGTGTGCAAGTCGTAGGACTGCCGTATATCACCCGGAGTTTTCTGCTCTCCCGTGAGGAGTACAAAGATCAACCCATTGAGGAGATCAATCGCATCCTGGTCGCCAAGGCTGAGGAGATCTTGCGCCAGTTTGCCACGCAGATTGATCCAGCGCTGCCCGCCATTTTAACGGTGCACGGGAGTGTGGCGAACGCCGTTTTGAGTTCGGAACAGAGCATCATGATGGTGGGGCACGACCCGATCATCCCGCTCAGTGCGCTGACCAATCCGGCCTGGGACTATGTCGCTCTTGGCCACATTCACCGCCATCAGGACTTGCATGCAGGGGCGCAGCCGCCCGTCGTCTATGCCGGCAGTATCGAGCGCATCGATTTTGGCGAGGAACGTGAGGACAAAGGCTTTGTCTGGGCGCAGGTGGAGAAAGGCCGCACCACTTATGCATTCATTCCGGGGCCAGCGCGGCGCTTTGTAACCCTGCGGCTCGATACGCAGCAGGGTGATCCACTCCAACTGCTGGATCAGGCCCTGGCGGAGCACGACATCAAGGATGCCGTCGTCCGCGTCATCATCACCGTGGCTCCAGAACACAGCGATCTTATTGACGAACGGCAGATACGGGAACGTCTGCGCGAAGCCTATCTCCTGGCTGCCATCGTCAAAGAGGAAATCAAAGCGCCAGCGCGTTCGCGCGACTCCGAGCTCACGGAAGTGCTGGGTCCGCTGCAGGCGGTGGAACGCTACATTCTCAGTCATCCAGAATACACCGAGCGCCGTCAGGCTCTCCTGGAACGGGCTCAACTGCTGCTGCAGGAGCTGCAGGAGGAGCTTCTGGTATGATCCCTCGCAGTCTGCGACTCCACAACTTCATGAGTTATGGCGAGGACACCCCGCCTCTGGATTTTTCTTGCTTCACGACTGCCTGCCTCACGGGCGACAATGGTCACGGCAAATCGACACTACTCGATGCGATTACCTGGGCACTCTGGGGAGAGACACGCGCCAAAAGCCTGGACGACGTGGTCCGCCTTGGACAGGACGAAGCCGAGGTGGAATTTATCTTTGACCTGGAGAACGAACGCTACCGCGTCCTGCGCAAGCGTAGCCTCAAGACCCGACAATCAGCCCTGGAGTTGCAGGGCTTTGATCAAGCCACGCAGCGCTATCGTCCCTTAAGTGGGGCAAGCATCCGCGAGACTGAGGCCAAAATTGTCCAACTGTTGCACATGAACTATGACACGTTTATCAACTCGGTGTTCGTGCTGCAAGGACGGGCTGACGAGTTCACCACCCGCCGACCAGGGGAGCGCAAGCGTATTCTGGCTGATATTCTTGGCCTCTCGATCTACGATGCGTTAGAAGCACACGCCAGAGCGCACCGCAACGAGATGGACCTGGAGGTCAAAACCCTGCATCAGCTTCTCGCTGAGCTGCAGCAAGTGGTGGCGCATATGGAAGAGCTGGGCGTCGCTGTCAGCGCTCACCAGGAGTCCCTGGCGCACCTGCAAGCAGAGCTGCAGAGCGCCCAGCAATCCCTTGAGCAGCTCCGCCAGCGTCAGAATGCCCTGGAACTGCAGAGTCAGCGGGCGCACGATGTGGCCCGTCGTCTGCAACAGGTGCAACACGAA
>JBMDXC010000130.1:0-4844 GCA_048594805.1 Candidatus Entotheonellaceae bacterium
TAAAGAGAACAGCACGGTGCCTTGCTGACCACGGTGCTGCAGACATTCGGCCAGTGACCCGGAGAGCACCGGGTGAGGGCTCAACTCCACAAAGACTGCGTAATCCCTGTCAATCAGCCAATCTACCGCCTCTGCAAAACGGACTCCTTCCCTGACATTCCGCCACCAATAACGTGCATCGAGTTGCTGGCCTTCAATCGGCTCACCGGTGACTGTGGAAATCATCGGCAGGACCACAGGCTGGAGATTAAGGCCCTGCAAAGATGCCAACACCTCGTCTTGCACAGGTTCCATCTGGGGGCTATGAAAAGCGTAGTTGACACGCAGAAACCGGCAGAACATGCCGTTTGCGCTCAAGGACTGGGAGATCTCCTCAAGCGCTTGCGGGTCTCCGGAAAGGGTGGCCGAAGAAGGGCTGTTGATCGCAGCCACCGAAACGCGGTCCTCATACCCCCGAATGGCCCCTATGGCCTCCTGCATTGAACATCCCACTGCCAGCATCCTGCCCTTCGATGAGGCAAGATCCATGCACCGGCCGCGGTGAAAAATCACGCGGACAGCGTCTTCTAGGCGCAAGGCACCCGCAATGTGGGCCGCCGCTATTTCGCCCACGCTATGCCCGACGACCGCTGCAGGCTCGACGCCCCAGGACTTCCACAGTGCCGCCAGGGCGACTTGCAACGCAAAGATCGCCGGCTGCGCAATGGCCGTTTCCTGCAGGCGAGAATTGGCCTCATCCACCGTCAGTTCTGCCAAAAGTGACCAGTCCGCGTGGTGCTGCAGCAACGCATCACACGCCTCAAAGGTATGCCGAAAAACGGGCTCGTTCTCCAGCAATTCCCTCCCCATGCCCCACCATTGTGGGCCTTGTCCAGAGAAAACGAAGACGGGCTTTGGCATGTGTCCGGGTATACGGCGGCCAGTCACCATGCCGGGCCTTCTTTCACCGGCCAGGAAGGCATCGAGACGCTCCACGAGTTCTTCGCGGTGATGCACCACCAGAGATAAACGGTGGTCAAAATGCATGCGCCGTACACTGGCCGTATAACATAGGTCGGCAACAGACACGTCGCGGTACTCGCTGTCATCCCCAAGAAAATCCCTATACGATCGAACCAGCGTCTGCAGTGCCTCAGGAGTGCGTGCCGAGAGAGGTAGGAGCAACGCCGGAGTAGCATCTTCCCTGGTAATGGTGGCAGGGTCCTCTGTGCCACGTTCGTACTCCATCATGGCCACATGAGCGTTGGCACCGCCAAAACCAAATGCATTTACCCCGGCGATCGCCGGCCTGGGCCCATCAGGCCAGGGTTCCAGGGCATCTGGTACGCGCAATTGGAGTTCCTCAAAAGGAATATTGGGGTTCGGCACGCGAAAGTGCAGGTTCGGCGGAATCATGCGGTGCTTCAGCACCAAAGCCACCTTAATGACTCCAGCAATGCCTGCTGCAGCTTCCAGGTGTCCGAAATTGGTTTTCACCGACCCCATGACGCAGTACTGACCCTTGGGCCGCCCAGAGGACAGCACCTCACCAAGGGCGTTGGCCTCAATCGGATCCCCGATCGCTGTGCCTGTGCCATGCGCCTCGACATACGACACCTGACTCGGAGCAATACCCGCCCGCGCGTAGGTCTCCCGTAACAGGTCGGCCTGAGCAGTTTGGCTGGGCATCGCGATCCCGGAGGTCCGTCCATCCTGGTTCGCCCCCGAACCCACGATGAGGGCATACACCGGGTCCCCGTCCGCAAGAGCTTTGGATAGAAGTTTCAGGACCACAACCCCGGCGCCCTCAGCACGCACAAAGCCGTTGGCGCTAGCATCGAACGCTTTACAGCGTCCGTCCGGAGAAAGCATAGACGCGGCGCTGAACCCGATAAAAGGCTCAGGAATAATGAGAGCGTTGACTCCACCGGCCAGTACCAGGTCGCATTGATGATTCCAGAGGCTCTGGCAGGCGAGGTGTGTCCCAATAAGCGCTGAGGAACAGGCTGTATCTACAGCGATACTTGGCCCGCGTAGATTCAAACAATAGGAAATACGATTGGCTGCGATGCTGAGTGCGCCACCCGTAGCGGTATGGGCATTCATGGAACGCTTATTATAAGGGCTCTGCTGTATTTGCCCATAATCAGTGGTCGAGATGCCGATAAACACCCCCGTATTCGTCCCCGCTAGCCGTTCGATAACCTGGCCTGCGTCCTCCAGCGCTTCCCAGGCAACTTCCAGAAGGAGGCGTTGCTGGGGATCGATGTAGGCCGCCTCCCGCGGAGAGATACCGAAGCACTCAGGTTCAAATTGATCTATTCCTTTTATGAATCCACCCCACCGCGAATATGTCTTGCCTGGCACCCCGGGTACCGGGTGATAGTATCGCTCAATACTCCAGCGATCCTCAGGGATTTCGGTGATCGCATCCACGCCAGTGCTCAGAAGCTTCCAGAATGACGTAGGATCGTTCGCGTCCCCTGGAAAACGACATCCAATCCCAATAATAGCTATGGGCTCCCTGATAAGATTTTCAGCTGGAACATGGCAGATGGACATCTCTAACCCCCTCGTTCAGCCAAAGTGAGTTTCAACAAAGTATGAATTGCTCCACAGTCGCGTTCTTCCACTGCACATTAAAGCCCAGGAGATCAACGATGTATTGGTTCTTTTATTCGTTCTCAAGGTGCCATAATCACTGTTTCATTGAAACTCTCGATGAGAGAAGTACCCGTGCGCTGCCCCGTTTGGCCCTTTATAACAGTAACCCCCCAGCCAAATAAAAAGGCGCCCCCAGACCTCCCCTGTGAGACGGAGATAGCCTAAAAGCGCCTGACAACCATAAATAATGCCGATTGCTCCAGCTGTACATTCCTGGTATACTAATGGATACCATAAGGACCATTCCTTGTGGGGAGGGGGGCTGGCGATTGCGCCGTGCAAAGCTTGATCGCCAGCCCTTTCTTTTTGCTTGTCTTCTACTATAACTCGTGAGTCCTCGACTTCTCCTCTCGCCAGAAGCAACAAAAAAGCGCAGTCATGCCACACCTACGTTGACCTGGACAATAGCTAACTACGTTTTCAGTAGGCAGCTGTCAAAGTCGTTTGCCAGTAAAAACGTCCGAGCACTGTGTGCAGCCTACCTCATGCCGAGCCAGGCATAAAACCAGGCCATACCATAAAACAGAAGCCACAAAATTCGACGCAGAATAGAGGATCCAGCAAACGGCCTCCTCTGTCATTGCCGAGCCTTGGAAGCAAACTTTTCTGCCTCAAACTTCTCAGGAGCTGCTATGATACCTACCTGTGAATGCTTATGGCTGAATCGTACACTTGTCTGCGGGCCTTGTCAATAGTATATATCGTTACCAAACCAAATATCACTCTCATAGGACAGAAATGACAATGGTGTAGTATCGTACTATGAAAATTCGCAGCTTGTACTTATGAATTCAGAATAAAAGTGGCACAGTTACGAATTTGGAGACAGAGTCAAGCTGAACACGGCCTCAAAGCGTCCGTTGACCCAGGCAAACCTGAGATGCAAGAGATGCTTGAAACCGTCCTCACTCCACCGCATGCCCACCCCTTTGAAGCGTTGTTGGATGAGCCATTTACAGGCGCTCTCCACCATCCCAGAGCCCAGCGGCAAGCCCAGTTCCTTGTATACGGCATAGTCGATGTGCGCACGGTGCCGCTCCAGATGCACCGACACCGTTATCGCGGCCAGTTTCTCCTGGAGGTGCTCCATAGCCCGATGACCAGCCGCTTGCACCCAACACCACACCGCCACAATCCCAACCCAGCCACCGCGCCGCTGTGGCGAACGGCACACAGACCGCGAGCGCACAACCCAGACACTGAGGTTCTCCGCCTTCACAGGACAAGGCCGCCCCGACCGTGAGAAAGGGGCAAGGCTATACTTCCTCCATCCCTGATCCCAACAAGGAGGAGGTCATGCCCCTGTGAACCCTCTGCCACATGGTGCGGACTGCAGGGCTCTTGGGACCCAAATCGGTGACCCAGACCCTGAAGATCATTCTGACTGTATCAGAACCGAAGGAGACCAGCTATGCCAGTAGTGTTGTATGCCCGCGTTTCGACAAGCCAGCAAGAGCAAACGGATACCATCGAGAGTCATTTGGAGGCACTCCACGCGTACGTGACCGCGCACGCCCACACCGTATTGCCTCAAGAAAGATGGTGTCGGGTCATAGGCATGGGGAATCCCTTTGGGATGCTCCTCACGGCCAGCTGTGAGCCCAGATGCAAGGGAGGAGCGCCGCATACGAACGCAGTCAGATTGTCGACCGCACGCGCCGCGGCCGACTCAGGCGCGGCGCAGCTGGCAGGCCACTGAGACCGTCTTGAAAATAGCGACAGCGCCAACGGCCAACGGTTTGGCGGTTACCATGCAACTCGTTGGCCACCTGGAGATTGGACGGACAGTCTGAGACCGCGGCCCGTAGGATCACTCGACAGCGCAAGGCCAAAGCTTGTGAGGTCGCATGGGCTCGGATGAGCGACTCCAGATGAGACTGTTCCTCGCTAGCTAAGGTCACTCGGGGAGCAAGAGGAACGGGCATTGTCGAGTTCCTTATGACAAGAGTAAGATGGCCAAACCTGACACGACAGTGCCCCCATTCTACACGTTATCTATACCAAAAGTACTGGTGCAGGATTTACGAAATGGACATCCCAGTTCGCGCCTCGTTCGAGGACGCGGCGCAACTCGGGTGATGACAATTTGAGATCCTTACGGTGCGACCCGACGCCAGAAGGGATATGACGAAACAGCCCTTCCACTAGGTTGCGCATGTGTCCCTCGAGGTCAGTCCGGCTCAAACCTGAGCCCAACAGCC